>JBDKTJ010000172.1:0-13148 GCA_039698075.1 Thermoguttaceae bacterium
TTCAGCGACACGTCGAGGGGCGTCGACGTCCCGTCCACGTTCAACAGCAGACGGCCGCGATATTGGCCCGGCGTCGCCTTGCGCGGCACGTGCACCTCGACCCAAAACAACCCCAAATCGCTCCCGGTGATTTCTATCGGACCGTTCGGCAACAACGGATCGGGCCAAGGACCGCAGTAAAGCGTGGGATAGGGCACGGGCCGGGTATTCACGTATCCTACGCGATAAATCGTGACCCGATCCCGACCGATGCTCCCGTCGCCGCCCTCGCGCTTGAGATCGTCCGACGCCGTCAGCGTGACGTTGCGGCAGGTCTTTCCAAAATCCGGAATCACGGCCACTTGAAAACTTTCGTACTCATTGCGGGCCGCCTCCAACGACGCCGAGGATCCGCCATGGCCTTTGAACCAATATTTGTTGCTCGGCACTTTCTCCAAACCGTGCTGAATGCCGACCCAAAAATCTTGGGGAGCTTGCGGGCCCAACGACTTGCGCCACGCATCCCGGGCCGCGACAAATCGACGCAACTGTTCCGAAAACGGCAACCCCCAGTGATCCACGCAATCGCGAAAAACCTGGTCCGACGCCGGCGCCTGCTTAAGCAATTCCGCGTCGGTCGGCTCGGCGGCAGCCAGCGAACCAAACGACATGGCGATGCAGATCGCCATCAAAAACCACGTTTGCATTTTCATCGAAAAAACCTTCGTCGCTTATGCCCAACCGAGATACTGAGCAAAAACCATCAACCACGGCGGCGTCCATGGGTTCCATGTCGGATAGCTGACCGAAAGCACCGAGAAAACCAACAACACCAAAGCCAATCCGCGTGTCCAACGCCGCGCGGCCAATAAGTCCAACGTCGGAAGCATCGCCAACAACCAAAGCGGCGTCATCCAAAACAACCACCGCAGACCGCACGCCACGCCGCCATAATTGCGATTGATTTCCGGCTGCGTGATGTAAAACGTCAAGCAGGCCGCGGAAATCGCCAAGATGCAGGCCGCAATCCAACGCAACCGCACGTCTTGACGCTGAAAAAGCCAAAGCATCAAGCCCACGGCGCTGAGCAGCCAAATGGGCGTCAAGGAAAAAACGCCGTGATGGCCCACCAAAACGTTCATCGCATAACGCTGTTTGGAAGGCTCGCCGCGATCGACGCCGACCGGATTGCGCCAATAGCTTTCGATCGTCCGGCCTCGTCGCTGATAGGTGTAGTCGTACCAGTTGTCCGGCCCGGTGCGGTGCAGATAGGCGGGCTCCCACGTGCCCACCGCGACCTGATTGGTGGCAAAGAACGCCGCGGCCACCAACGCCACGAGCGGCAAAAATCCCAATACCGTCGCGCGGACCGATCGCCACGCCAACAACAACGCCAACGGCGCCAACAACGCCGCCGCCGTGAATTCGTTGACGACCGCCAGCGAGCCGAACAGTCCAACAACGGCGAAATAGCGCAGCCGTCGTTCGTCGTCGAACCAAATCCGCATGGCCGCATAGACGACCGCCGCCGCGCAGACCGCCGCCGGCAGGTGGTTGTTGATCGTCACGACGAACGTTGTCAAATAGGTGCCGAACGAAGCCGCGGCCATGGCGAAAATCCGCCCCCAATCGGTCGTGCCGAATCGTTCGATCAGACCGGCCAACAGGGCGAAATAGACCACCAGCGGAATCAAATTGAACACGACGAGCATCGCCCGGCCGATTTCGTAAGGATGCGTGCCGAGCGTCGCCCCGGTGCAACGATAAATCGGCCAATAGACGGCCGCCATCAGCGTGGGCCACAACGGCGGCTTGCTCGAATACAGGTGCCCGTTGTGCTTGACCATGTCGATCGTGTCCCAGTTGGGCTGCTGGATCACCTTGTCGATGGCGTACGGTTCGCCGTCCACACGCATCTCTGGCTCGACCAGCGCCCGAACCGTGCACCAACGACTTCGATCGTTGGCGCTGAGGAACGGCCGCTTCGCGCGATCGGGCTTGTTCACCGCGTCGAGCGACAAGATTCGCCCCAGCATCGCTCCAACGCTGACCGCGATCAAAAGCCAATACACGCCGCGGCGCAGGCCGGCGCGATCGTCAGGCATCGCATGGTCCACGATCAGTCTCCTTCAGAACGATCGAAATGGGTGCGTTCGGAAATCGAATAATCCGGCAAGGTCGGCAAGTGATTCGAAACCAACAGTTCGGCGGCAAACCCGAGAAACAACAACTGTCCGCCAAACAACAGCAAGCCGACCGACCCCAGCAAGACAGGCCCGGCGCAGCACGAAATCGGCGAAGCAACCCGCCACAAAAGCCCCAACGCGCCCAAGGCAAGCGACGCCAGCCCGATCGTGCCGAACCAATGCTGCGGACGCCGGCCGAAACGAGTCAAAAGCTTGACCGTCAACAAATCTAAAAAACCTTTGACGAAACGCGTCGCGCCGTATTTTGAGCGGCCGAACCGTCGCGGACGGTGGTGAACGACGATCTCGCCGACCCGAAAACCGCGAGCCGCCGCCAACACCGGCACAAAGCGATGCAATTCGCCGTAAAGCCGCACCTCGTCCAGCACCTCGCGGCGATAACACTTCATGCCGCAATTATGATCGTGCAGCTTAACGCCCGTCAGCCAACTGACCATCCCATTGAACACCCGCGATGGAAAGACCTTGTGCCAAGGATCGTATCGCACCCGCTTCCAACCGCTGACCAAATCAAGGTGGTCTTCCTCCAACTTGGCCAAAAGCCGCGGGATTTCGTGCGGATCGTCCTGCAAATCGGCGTCCAACGTGACCACCCACCGGCCTCGCGATTGTGCAAAGCCGGCGCTCAGGGCCGCCGCCTTGCCGAAGTTTCGGCGAAACCGTATGCCCGACACCCGCGAATCCTCGGCCGCCAGACGACAAATCGTCGCCCAAGACGAATCGGTCGATCCGTCATCGACCATCGTGATTTCCATCTCATAACCATGTGCGGCCGCCACTTCAGACAATTCCTGATGCAGCGGTGCAAGGCTATCGGCTTCGTTGAAGACGGGAATAACGATCGAAAGCATGGGCGGGCTTGTCCGGAGGCGGGAACGCAACGGGAGTCGGAAGCCAATCGGGGAAAATCGCAAGGTGGGGACGTCAAACGCCGTTCCGCCGATCGCCGGCCGAGGACTTCGGACCTCGAACTCCCAAATATAGGATACCCGATATTGCCAACTCTGCCACTAGCCCCACCAGCCGCAAAAGCACGGCGCTAATCAGCGAAACGCCACCACCCAAATGAGGCACCATCAGCTCCGCAAGCACGGCTTCCCGAACCACCGCGCCGCCTGGCACAAACGATACAAACCCGGCAACCGTCGCCAAGGTCACGGCAGCCGTATGTAAAGGCAACTGTATCAATGGGTTAGGATCCGCGACACCCAGCGCCCTCAAAACAGCCCAAAACCCAAAACCCTGGACAATCCAGCCCATGCCGGTCAAAAGCCAGCCAACCAGCATCGCGCGGAATCCCAAACCCCACAGTTTACCCACAACACCAGGGTTTTTGCGTCCAACGCCGACCAGTCGCGTCAGACGGCGAAACAGCGGCGGCACGGTGGGCAGGCCTGCCACGAGCATGAGGCCCACGGAGGCCCAAAACAGCAGTGGTTCGGCATGAAACCAGAAGACCACGATCGCCCCGGCCAGCATCGCGCCGGTGGCCATCATCGTCAGAGTCTCGAAGAATACGGCTGCGGCGGCCAGGGCGGTGTCCACCCCTTGGCCACGAACCAATCCGGCCCGCAAAATCACGACCATCGCCTTGCCGGGCACGTATTTGCCGAGATGTCCGACGTAATAGGCCCGAAGCGTCTGCCCAAGTCCGACCTGCTGGCCCAAAACCCGCAAAAGATAAAACCAAAACACCCCGCAAAGCAGGGTTCCGGCCAAGTAAAGAAGAGCGGCGAGGACCAGCCAGCCGACCTTCAACCGTGGCGGATTGCTGCTCAACTGCCGCCAAGCGTCGGCGATGGTGTGGTGAAGGAACCAAACGACGACTCCGACGATCAGCAATTTGACCGCTGCGGCGCCCCATCGTTTCCATCGAGAATGCTTCATGGGCGGGATTTTCCATCAACTATTGTGACAGGCGTCGTCGCGCCGTTCAAGCGGTATTTCGTCTGCACGTCAACGGGGCTTGGCAAGCCGCGTTTCGGATGCTATTCTTAAATTCCTTTTACCGTGCGGCCGGACGAAAACCCAACCGGTTCGAGTCCCGATCCCGAGCGGTTCATGCGTTCGGACAGGTAGCTCAGGTAGTAGAGCAGCGGACTGAAAATCCGCGTGTCGTGAGTGCGACTCTCACCCTGTCCACTTCATGGAAACGAGGCCTGGCAATTACTTGCAATTGTCGGGCCTTCTTCGTTTCCGGACTTTTTTGGGGCTGTCACCTTGGACCGGGCCGGAAAACTAGGCCTAAAAAAAACGTCAACGCAGCACCGGCTCGTCCGGCCGCCGATTCACCTTGTGACGCCCTAATGGGTGGCTTATAATGGATCGACTATGGAAACCACCCAGGCAAAACCGTCCAACCACGCTGACCACGAAAAGAGCAACGTCGCCTTGGCGTCGCTTTTGGCCGCCGTCTTGCTGACCAGCACGAAACTTGGCATCGGCTGGTGGACCAACAGCTTGGGCATTCTCTCGGAGGCCGCCCACTCGGGGCTCGACTTGGTGGCTGCCGCCGTGACGCTTTGGGCCGTTCGCGTGTCCAGCCGGCCGGCCGATCGGGAGCACAGCTACGGCCACGGAAAGGTCGAAAACCTTTCGGCCCTGTTCGAGACGGTTCTTCTGCTGGTCACGTGTTTTTGGATCATCCTCGAGGCCGTCGATCGGTTGTTCCGCGCCGAATCGATCCAAGTCAATCCCAACATTTGGGCCTTTTTGGTCGTGATTCTCTCGATCGTCGTCGACTTCTCGCGTTCGAGGGCCCTGCAACGAGCCGCCAACAAATACGCCAGTCAAGCGCTCGAGGCCGACGCGCTGCACTTTTCAACCGACATCTGGTCGTCGGCCGTCGTGTTGTTCGGCCTGGGCGCCGTGTGGATCGGCGAGCGTTTTGCGATGCCCTGGTTGGCGCACGCCGACGCGTTGGCGGCGTTGGGGGTCGCGGCGATCGTCGTCAGCGTCAGCTTGCGACTGGGCAAAAAATCGGTCGACGATTTGTTGGACAGTGTGCCGGGCACGCTCCGCGATCAGGTCACGGCCGCCGCCCAACGAGTGCCGGGCGTCGAAAATGTGACTCGCCTTCGGTTGCGTCGCAGCGGACCGGAAATGTTCGCGGACATTACGCTGGCGGTCGGGCGGGCGGCGGCGTTCGAGCGAGCGCACGACATCGCCCATCAGGTGGAAGACGCCGTGCACGAGTTTTTGCCCAATGCCGACGTGGTGGTTCACGTTGAGCCGATCACCCCCGGCGAGGAAGACGTCACCACGGTGGTTCGGCTGCTGGCGGC
The DNA here is from genome assembly GCA_039698075.1 of Thermoguttaceae bacterium. Lineage (GTDB taxonomy): Bacteria > Planctomycetota > Planctomycetia > Pirellulales > Thermoguttaceae > JAJFVC01. The sequence goes on from JBDKTJ010000172.1 coordinate 5,471, forward strand.
CCGACACGGACTCGGCGCGCACGGCATTCGGATTTACGAAGAAAACCGCCAACGGTGGCTCGAGTTGCATCTCGAGGTGAGCGACTCGCTGCTGCTCGACGAAGCGCATCGTCAGGCGACGGAGTTCGAGCGGGCGCTCCGCAAAAGTCTGCCCGGCGTCACACGCATCGTCACGCATCTAGAGCCCACGGGCGACGCGGCGGCCACCGTCCGAGGCGAACCGGCCGGCGCCGTGGAGGTTCAAAAGGCGATCGGCGAGTTTTTGCAGGACTACCCGCTGCGCGTCAAGCCGCACGACCTCCGCGTGCAATGGGCCTGCGGCGAGTTGGCCGTCTCGTTCCATTGCGAGCTGGCCGCCGCGACTGCCATCACCGAGGCCCACGATTTGACCGTCCGGCTCGAAGAATATCTGCGCAGCCGCGTGGCCGGGCTCGGCAGGGTCGTCATTCACGTCGAGCCGGAAAAAACCGCCGTCGGCTCAAGGCAGTAGCCACCGGGCCAGATTGAAGTAGCACATCAGCGTGACGACGTCGGTCGTGGCCAGGATGACTGGGCCGGCGGCCACCTGGGGATCGAGCTTCAGACGCCGCAGCAGGTTCGGCACCATCGCTCCGAAAATGGCCGCCGCGGCGACGCCCGTGGCGATTCCGCCCAGCGTGCACGCCGCTAGGGCCAAATGCCGTCGCCAGAACAACGCGACCAACCCGACCACCAATCCGCTGGCGACGCCGAGCAAAAGCCCCACGACCAATTCGCGCCGCAATCGCCGGACGATCGCCGGCCACGTGGGCGTCTGCCCTCGCAAAATTTGCAGACTCAAGCTGAGCGACTGAATACTGACGCTTTCGGCCAACGCCAGCACGACGGGAATGAACAACGCCAGCGCGACGACGCGTTCGAGCTCCGCCTGAAAGATGCCGCTCAAAAAGGCCGCCGCCACGCCTCCGGTGACGTTGCACATCAGCCACGGAAACCGCGAGCGAAACGCCGTCCAAGGGTTGCGATGTTTCGCGCGGGCCAAATGAACGCCGATCAACTGAAACAAATCGTCGGTCAGCCCGGCGCCCAGATCGCGCAATTCATCGGTGTAGAGTTCGACGTCGATCGCGCCGATCAATCGCCGCTGCCGGTCGATCACCGGAAACGCCAAGAACCGGTGCAGCACGAAAAACTCGCACGCGTCGAGCACCGTCGCGTCGTCGGGCAACGCGATCACGTTGCGAATCATGATGTCGGAAAGCCGTGTCTCCGGCGGACTCAACAGCATCGCTCTGGCGGGGATCACGCCCACCAACCGCTGGGCGTCGTCCACCACGTAGAAATACACGATCCGAGCCGGCGGCGGCGATTGTCGCACCGCATCGAGCGCCTCGCCGACCGTGAGATGGACTTGCAGCCGAGCCAACTCGGTCCGCATGTGTTGTGCGACGGGCTCTTCCAGATTGATTTCCGTAACGGGGTTAGGCATGGCAGGCAGACACCGTGAAGGCTTTTCCAATGGGGCACACGGTTTTCATCGACAACCGGACCGTATGCAAAAAACAACAATTCCAACACAATTGTATCGTCCTACGGACGCCTCGAAAAGTTCACCCTCGGCGTCATCGCAGCGGACAAGTGCGGAAAGAGCGTCAGGCGGCCACTCGGCCGAACGACCGCTGGAGCATGGACTTCATGGCCGAGCCGTTGTTCGGCGTCCGCCGCACGAGTTCGCGGCTTTGGAGGGCCGGCCTAGGCCGGCCCTCCAAAGCCCTACCGACTAACCTTTCACTTGGATCAAAGTTGGGGAGCACCTCAAAATCCTGTTGGCTAACCTTCCAACTGGATCAAAGTCGGGTAGCACCTCCATAGTACTTGATCATTATAGGCCATCCCGTTACGATAATGAAAAGCGTGCCTTCCGTCGGTTGGCCTTCCAACATGGCCCCCCCCGCCCAACAAAAACTCTCAAGCAAACGACAACCATTGTCTTTGGAGGAATTAGACATGCATGCGTACCGTGCGAGTGCAATTCGGTGGTTCTTCGGTTTGGCGTTTGTGCTGACGGTCGTCCCGACGGAAACAACAGGTGCGGCGGAATCCGCGGATAGTCCGAGGTTGACGGCGGAAATCCATGACTCGGGGTTCACGCTGGCCCACGACACGTACAATGGCATGGGCACGGGCAGCGATGGAAAAATCTATTACGTGCTTTGCACCACGGGGTACGACGTCGCGGGGCAGATGTACTGTTTCGACCCCGCCACGAAGCAGATCAAGCACCTCGGCGATCTGACGGAAGCCAGCGGTGAGAAAAACCTGAAGGCGGTCGCCCAGGGCAAAATCCACAACACTTTTGTCGAGCGTCAAGGAAAGCTCTATTTCGCCACCCACTCCGGATACTATGTGATCGTCGACGACATGGAAAAGTTCGCGCCGCCGCCACCAGGATGGAAGCCGTATCAGGGCGGGCATTTTGTTTCCTACGACATGGCCACCGGCAAGTTCGAAAACCTGGGAATTCCCAGGCCGGGCGAAGGGATCGTCGCCATGAACATGGACACCCGACGCGGCCGGCTTTACGGGTTGACTTGCCTACCCGGCCATTTCGTCACCTACGACCTCGCCAAGAAGGAAATGAAAGACCTCGGGCCGACGTGTCTGGACGGCGAGGCCGGCAAAGGCGCGAGATATCGCACGATCTGTCGTTCTCTGGTCATTGCTCCTGACGACGGTTCCGTCTATTTCAGCAACGGCGACGGCGACATCCTCCGCTACGACTACGATCGCGAGACCATTGAAACCGTCAAAGGTGAAAATCTCAAAAAAGACTACTTCGGCCTCTACGATCCGGCCTCGCCGGGCCACATGGGCTACAATTGGCGTCAAGTCTTCTGGCATCCGACCGAGCATGTGATCTATGGCGTTCACGGCAACTCGGGCTATCTGTTCCGATTCGATCCGAGGAAGCCGCAGGTGACCGTGTTGGAACGGCTCACCTCGCTGCCGTCGAAACGTTGCGGCATGTTCGATCAGTTCAGCTACGGATACCTTGGTTTCACGCTCGGACCCGATGGCCGCACGATCTATTATCTGACCGGCGGGCCCATCTACGTCGACGGCAAACGGATCGCCGGCAAGGACGTTACCGGCAAGGGCGAGGCCAAAGGCGTGGAAGACCTGCATCTGGTGACCTACGACATTCCCACTGCGAAGTACATCGACCACGGCGCAGTCTTCCTGTCCGACGGCCAGCGGCCGCTCTATGTCAATTCCATTGCTTTGGGCAAAGATGGAACCGTCTATACCCTTTGCCGAATCACCCGAGACGGCCATATGCGAACCGACCTTGTCAGCATTCCGGCGAAATCCATTATTCTTGAACACGGCCGGTCCTCGCCTGCGACGGTGCAAGAGAACCGGGCGGCCGACGCCAAACCGTGATCGGCGCCGCATCCGCTGACAACTGCGTGCGACCAATCTGGCATGATCGCTCGCGGTCGCGACGGGAGGGTTTTATACGTGTTCTAACCAGAAAGTGCGCGGTTACGTCCCAGTTTCGCCAATGCCGCCATTGAGACGCTTGCGATTTCGCAAAAGATTGGCAAGTCACGTCGTTTTTCTAAAAATTCTTGTGAAATCGCAAGCGGTTGGAACGTCCGAGGGAAACGACCAACCGCCTTCGCGGAAGAGCATCCGCGCATTCTTAAGTTGGAACGCGTATTGCCGAGTCCGGGCCGTTACGACATTTGCCAAAGCGCCATGCGGACCATGTCGCGGAACCCTTTGTGAGCCACCAGAGTGGCCGAAGGCTCGAAACCGCAATGCACCAGACAGTGCTCGCAACGCGGATCGCCGCCGGGTCCGAGTTGACCCCAGTCGGTCGCGTCGACCAGCTCTTGATAGGTCTCGTAATGGGCGTCGCCCAACAGATAACAAGGCCCTCGCCAGCCGCGAACGTTGTAGGTCGGATTGGCCCAGGCGGCGCAGTCCAACCGCCGTCGACCCCGTAAAAACTCCATGTAAATCGGAGAGGCCGCCAGTCGAAACCGCCGCAGCAGCGCCTCGGCGTCGCGGAATTTCTCGTGGACCTCGCCGCGGGTCATGAAGATCCGCGTGGCTTCCTGCGGATCGGACTCGCACACGGCCGAGTAGCCGAAGGCCGGCGAGATCAGAAACCCGTCGACGCCCAATTCATACAGATAATCGAACAGCACGGCGACCTCGTGCATGTCGGTGTCCTTGTAGATCGTCGTGTTCGTGCACACCGTGAAGCCCGCCGTTTTGGCGTCGAGAATCCCGCGCACGGCGGCCGCGAACACGCCGGGCCGATTGACCATCCGGTCGTGCGTGGCCTCCATGCCGTCCAGGTGAATATTAAGAAGCAACCGGCTGCTCGGCCGAAATCCGCGCAGCTTCTTGGCCAGCAGCACGCCGTTCGTGCAAAGATAGACGTGCTTTCGACGCTGGATCAGGCTTTCGACCAGCACTTCAATTTCCGGATAAACCAGCGGCTCGCCGCCGCAGACGCTGACGATCGGAGCGCCGCATTCCTCGGCCGCCGCCAAACACTGCTCGATCGACAACCGAAGATGCATCGTGTCGGCGTACTCGCGAATCCGCCCACACCCGGCGCACGACAAATTGCAGGCGTGCAACGGCTCAAGCATCAACACCAGCGGGAAACGTTGCCGGCCGGCCAACCGCTGTCGGAGCAGATACGACGTCATCGAGCGAGTCAACGAAAGAGGAAAACGCATTTTTTTGAAGGAGCTTGAAACTGAAAATCGAGGTTTGAACCAAGTCGCTCGCCGGTCCACGCGAACGATCGCCAATTATCCCACCGCGGACGTTTCCATCGCCTGTCGTTCGGCCGGGGGACGTTCCGCCACGCTGACCGTCCAGCGAGCCATCGCCATCAGAGGGAAGTAAATCGGATAGTAATGATATCGCAGGTAAAACACGCGAGGAAATCCGACGCCGGTGAACTCGGGCTCGTCCCACGTGCCGTCCGCCTCCTGCATCAGCGAGAGGAACGCGACGCCTCGCGCGACGGCCGGATGATCGGCCAACCCGGCCGCCAACAGCCCCAAGATGGCCCAAGCCGTCTGCGAGGCGGTGGGCGTGCCCTGACCGCGCCGATGCGGATAATCGTAGGTGTCGGGCGACTCGCCCCAACCGCCGCACGCTTGTTGATGCGACAGAAGCCAGTTGACGCCGGCCACCACCATCGGATCGTCGGTCGAAACGCCGACGGACGTCAGTCCGGTGATCGACTGCCAGGTGCCGTAAATGTAGTTGACGCCCCAGCGGCCAAACCAACTTCCATCGGCGTTTTGGGTTCGTCGCATGTACTTCACAGCGCGATCTACGACCGGGTCGCCCGACCGCCGGCCCAAATGGCCCAAGGTCTCCAACACCCGGCCGGTCAAGTCGGGCGTGCTCGGATCGATCATCGCGTTATGGTCGGCGAATGGCACGCGGCACAAAAACTCGCGATCGTTGTTGCGATCGAACGCGCCCCAACCGCCGTCGCGATTTTGCATGGCCAGAAGCCAACGCAGGCCGCCGTCGATGGCCGACACCGTTCGCTCGATCGACGCCGCTTGCTCGCTGGTCGTGCGAGGATCGTCGAAATCGGCCAACCGCAGCTCGGGCGGCAAAGCCTTGTGGGCCCCGGCGGCAAATTGCGTCTCCAACGCCAAAAGCACCATCGCCGTGTCGTCGCAATCGGGGTAGAAATCGTTGGCATATTCAAAACACCACCCGCCCGACTCCCCCTTGACCGTTTTCGCCCAATCGCCGCGGCGTCTGATCTGACGGTCCAGCAGCCAACGGACGGCCTCGACCATCGCGGGATTGTCCGGCCCGACGCCCGAGGCGGCCAACGCACGCACCGTGATCGCGGTGTCCCAAACCGGCGACTTGCACGGCTGAACCCGCACCGTGCCGGTCTTTTCATCCTCCATCGCCAATTCCCGCAATTGTCGACGGCAATACTTGACCTCCGGGCTGTCGTCGGGATATCCCAAGCACTTCAATGCAATGATGCTCCAAACGATCGGCGGATAGATCGCGCCCAGCCCGTCGCTTTGATCAAACCGGTCCAGCATCCATCGTTCGGCGGCCGCCAACGCCTTGCGACGCAACGGCAACACCTGATGACGCTGACCCCACTTGAACAACCGATCGAGCGTGCGGAAAAAACCGTCCCAACTCAACGGACCGGTCCCGCCTGAACGGCCTGGACGTCGCACCGGAGGCCAATTTTCAGGCTCTTGCAGAAACAGCTCGCGGATGCCGAGCCGCGGCTCCAAATGACGAACCGGCCGCAACGCCGAAATAATCGACAACGGCACGAGAATCGTCCGCGACCAAGCGCTCACGGCGTAAAGATTCAGCGGAAACCACGTCGGCAACAACAGGACCTCCGGCGGCGCCGCAGGACACTGCTCGTAGGAAATCTGCCCAAGCAACGCTAAATAGTAACGCGTAAAACTATTGACGGCGTCGGCGCCTCCGTGGACCAAAATCGCGGAGCGGGCTCGCTGCATGTACTCGGCGCTAGGATCGTGACCGACCAGTTTTAGCGCAAAATAGGCCTTCACGCTGCCGCTGATTTCCGCTCCGCCGCCGGGATACATCGCCCAACCGCCCTCGGGAAGCTGTTTGTCGATCAACGTGGCCGCGCATTGAACGGCCAGTTTCGAATCCTCTCGGCCAAGGAACGCCAACAGCAGAATCGTCTCGCTTTCCAGCAAGGCGTCGCCCTCCAACTCGGCGCACCAGGCGCCGTCGTCCCGCTGCTGCCCCAACAGCCATTGTCGCGTGCGACCAATCGCCGTGCGAACCGACGCCTTGAGCGATCGCAAGTTTGGCGCCTCGGGCGAAACGCCGTCCGCAGGGTCGTCTTGCCCGTCCTTGGACAGAACCAACACTTTAGGGCTCGAATTCATGGTATGGCTTTCCATCGGGAAACAACGAAAAGATCGCGGTTTCCAAACGAAACTGGCATGAAAGACGCGGGTTTCCACGTCTGAAGCGGTCCTCCCTGACGCGCCCTCCTGCAAAAGACCAGGACGAGCAAGCGTGGCGTTAGCTTATGCAATTTTCACAAAACCAACAATAGCAATGCTCTACCGCGTTTTTGGCGGTCCAGCAGCTTGTCCGTCCCCGTCGAGAGATACTTTTGTTCAGAAGTGGCGGGCGACTAGCCCATCATGGGGGGGCGCGGTGAGCAGCCCGTCCGGCGAAATGTAAACCGTTTTGGTTTCCGTCGGAAAGAGCTTTTCGACCGGCTCCCATACAAGGCGGCGAACTTCGGGCCCGGCTCGCTGAACCATGCCGTGTCGCGTCCATACGAAGGCATATAAGATCGTCAGGACTGCGGCCCGCGTTTCGCCACGCGGAAACCAGTTCGCCAAGGCTTCCGTCGCACATTGCCAGCATATTCAGTGATTCATACCAATTCCACATTGCTCCTGCGCGCATCCTATTGCGCCATCGCAGTTTACCCATCATACTGTGGCGATCCAATTTCAGGAGGTCGTCATGTATGTTCGGCATCAGGATATGCTCGGGCAGCTCCAGCAGCTTGAGCGGAAGGAGCGGGGCGCGACGCGGTCCAAGCGATTGCGAATCATCATTCTTGCGATGAAGGGGTGGACCGCGCCGGCCATTGCCACCTCGGTAGGGCTGT
>JBDKTJ010000173.1:0-4205 GCA_039698075.1 Thermoguttaceae bacterium
CGCATGTTGCCGGAATCGGTGAACGCCATCGCATTCCGCCCGTTTCGCGTCGGCATGACGCAGTCGAACAGATCAATGCCGCGACGAACGCCCTCCAATAAATCGATCGGACGCCCGACGCCCATCAGATAGCGAGGCCGATCCGTCGGCAACTCCGGCGCGGTCACCTCGATCATCCGATACATCTCGGCCGGCTCTTCACCGACGCTCAGGCCGCCGATCGCGTAGCCCTTGAAGTCCATCGCCCGAAGCTGCCGGGCGCAATCGACCCGCAAATCCGGATCGAGCCCGCCTTGGACGATGGCAAACAGGGTCTGATCGTCTCGGGTGGCCGCCTGCTGGCAGCGTCGAGCCCAGCGGATCGACCGTTCGGCGGCGTCGCGGATTACCTCGGGCCGGTTTGGCAATCCGACCACATGGTCCAACACCATCGCCACGTCGGCGCCGAGTTGTTCCTGAATGGCCACGGCCCGCTCGGGTGACAACGACACCAGCCGGCCGTCGATATGCGACCGAAACACGGCCTGTTGCTCGGTCACCTCGGTGCGATGGGCGAGGCTGAACAGTTGAAAGCCGCCGCTGTCGGTCAGCATCGGACCGGACCAGCCCATAAAACGGTGCAGCCCGCCGAAATGCGCCACGACGGACTCGCCGGGCCGGAGCGAAAGGTGGTAGGTGTTGCTCAGCACCATTTCGGCGCCGGTGGCGCGGAGCTGGTCGATTTCCAGTCCCTTAACGCTGGCCAACGTGCCGACGGGCATGAAGGCGGGCATTTGCACGTCGCCGTGCGGCGTCGAGAACACGCCCCGCCGCGCCGAACCATGCGCATCGACGTGCAGCAAACGATAAGAAAAAGGACGACAGGCAAACGGCAGCGGGCGGCTCAAAGACATCGCGTCAAAACACTCGCCGTTCTCCATGCACCACTGCTCCGTCCGGACTACTCGCCGCGCAACTTCATATTGATCGCGGTGAGTTTTTCGCGGACCTCGTTGAGGCTGGTCACGCCGAAGTTCTTGCACTCCAGCAGATCGTCGCCGGTCCGCCGGACCAGATCGCCCAGCGTGTTGATGGCCAGACGGATCATGCACTTGCGGGCGCGAACCGACAGGTTCAACTCGGAGATCGGCTTGGCCAGCATCGCCTGCTCGTCGGCCGACAACTCCTCGGGCTCGATCAAGTCGAGCGCCGGACGCTCCTGGGCGTATTGTCCGAGCCGCAGGCCCTTCGTGGCCAGCATTTCCTTGATTTCGACCAGACTCGTCTCGCCGAAATTCTTGCTGGCCAGCAATTCCTGCTCCGTGCAGCGGCACAAATCGCCGAGGGTCATGATGCCCATCTTCTGCAGGCAGTTGCGGCTGCGGACCGACAATTCAAAATCGGTGACCGGGATGCCGAGCACCTGGCCCATGCGATCGCGTTTGCGTTGGGCGTCTTCGTCGTAGTATTGTTCGTGCGAAGCCTCGGTGTCCTTGAAATACAGCGCCGCCCGGACGTGGTCGGGATAGGTGTCCAGGATCCGCTGATAACACTGGGCCGCTTTTTCGTATTGCTCGCGATCCTCGAACAACAGGCCGAGATTGATCAGCGAGCCGACGTGGGTGGGCAGCCGGTCGGTCGCCCGCCTGTACAACTCCATCGCCGTATCGTCGTTGCCGCGGCGATCGTTTTCCAACGCCAAGCCGAACAGCGCGCCGGCATGATTGCGGTCCACTTCGACGGCCCGCTCGTAGAGGGCCACGACCTCTTGCGGACTGCTGCCCAACGCGGCGACCGTGGCGGCCCGCTGCGCCAAATATTCGGCCGTCTGCTCGATCGCGCCGGAGAGCGAATCCAAAATGGCCAGCGCGCCGGGCGCGTCGTTGGTGTATCGGGTCGCCTCGGCCCGGCCCAACGCACAATCGCCCATGTCGTAACCGGCCTTTTCGGCGGCCTTGTAGCTTTCGATCGCCTCGGCGTATTCCTGCCGGGCGAAATGCGACTTGGCCAAATAATAATGAGCCATCGCGCCGCCGTCGGCCTGCTGCAGGGTTTCGATCGCGCGGTAGTAGCGGCCCAACAGATATTGGCAGACGCCCAATCGAACTCGACTGGCGGGCGTGTGCTCCTCGCGGTTTTGCAGCTCGCCCACCGCGTCGCGCAACACGGCATATTGCGAGAAATCGCGGCCGATCGCGTCTTGCATCTGCCGCACTTCGCGGGGTCCGAACGTGTCGTTCAACAAAACCGCTTGCTTCAGATCGAATTCAGCCGCTTGCAACATCGAATCACTCTCCTGCGTCCTGTATTGCATGCGTCGCGCGCCGGCGACGACTTTCGCTTGTGTTGAGCCCGCCCACCATTCCCGAGAGAGCCAGCGAAGGGAGTCGAACCCTTAACCCCCGCATTACGAATGCGGTGCTCTGCCGATTGAAGCTACGCTGGCGACATGCCTTCCAGAGTCTATCCCAAAATTTCCAGAAAGCAGGGAATCACACAGTATATCGGCCACATGAAAGACTGCCAAGCCCTTCTGGGTCGTGATTCCAAAACCAAAACCAGCCCTAGCGAGCCGTACTCAAACCACCCGATTAAACCACGTTCGGCACAACGAACGGCTTGCGATACTCCCGCGTGAGCATCCGGCTGGCCTCGTCGTCGCCCACGAACCGCTCGGATTGGGCGTCAAACGTCAACCGGCGGCCGAGCCGATAGGTGGCGGACGCCAGGTCCAGTTTGGCTGCGTCGACCAGGTGTTGCTTCATGCTTTCAAAGGCCTCGTAGGCGGCCCGATCGTCGCCAAAAGCCCTCGTTTCCTTGCTGAACGGGACATCTTGCCCCAATCGATAGGAGATATTGCCCAAATGGGCCAAGAGCGCGGAGCGGTGCCCTTCGACAATTTCCGCAAACAGGTCTTCGCGTTTTCGGCTTCGGACGCACTGGATGAAGTTTTGGAAGTGCGGCGGCCGCGGACAAAAACCACGTTGGCCCAAGTCCAGCGGCACCCCCTCCCCTTTCCCTTTCGGGAAGAATTTTCCGTCGCGCAACACGCCTTGATCCGTATAGAACTCGTTGGCCACTTTCATCGTTTTTTTGTCGACTAGGCCGCGATCCTCAAAAAACAGCTTCACGTCGCCGAAGTCGAAAATCGTCAGTTGCGTGTTGGGTGTCTGGCCTTGGTCTTTGTAGCCGAAACGGCCGCCGAGGCTCAGCACCTGTTTCGGCGCGGCGTCGTCCGGCAACACCCAGCGAGCGACATCCAACTGATGGACGCCTTGGTTGCCGATCTCGCCGTTGCCGAAATTCCAAACCCAATGCCAATTGTAGGGCACCAGATTCGTGCGATACGGTTGCATGGGCGCGGGCCCGGTCCACAAATCATAGTCCAATTCGGCGGGCGACGTCTCCGGGTCGCGAAACCCGATGCTCGCCCGCGGCTTGCTGGCGTATCCGTAGGAGATCAACAGTTTGCCGTACTTGCCGCTGCGAACGGCGGCCGAAAGCTTCTGCCAATCCCGATCCGCGCGATTCTGCGTGCCGTGTTGCACGATGCGATCGTATTTTCGGGCGGCCTCGACGAGTTTTCGCCCCTCGAACACGTTGTGGCTGCACGGCTTTTCAACATACACGTCCTTGCCGGCCTGACAGCACCAAATGGCCTGAAGCGAGTGCCAATGGTTCGGCGTGGCGATCGACACCACGTCGAGACTCTTGTCGTCCAACGCCTCGCGGAGATCGGTGATGCAGCGCGGCGTGAACCCGGTCCGGTCCTTGACCAACTTCCTGCGGCTATCGAACAACCGACGATCGGGATCGACCAGATAGGCGACCTCGACGTCCTTCATGGCCATATAGCCGTCCTCAAGATGCTTCAGCCCTTGCGAGTTGATGCCCACGACGGCGACTCGGATTCGATCGTTGGCCCCCAGCGCGCGGCCCCAAACCCGACCGCCGGCAAAAGCCATCGCAGCAACGCCGCCGATCGCCGAGCACTTCAAAAAATCACGTCGATTGCGTTCCGCCATGCTTCGATTCTCCTATTGATGTCTAGGTTGTCATTGAGCGATTTTGCCGCCGGGGGGTAACTGTTCACGGGCCTTAGTTCGACTTTTGCACATTATGCGGCCATGGTGACCGCGTTTTCCAGTAGTTGTTGAATTTTTCGTAAGCCCGGGCCGTGTAGCGCCAGTGACAAAACTGTCTGTCGGATACAGCGGCGACGTAAG
>JBDKTJ010000174.1:0-13738 GCA_039698075.1 Thermoguttaceae bacterium
CGACCGCGGAGTTTTTTGATTCCGTGAGCGATGGCGACGCGGTGGATTCGAGCGCCGAACGATTGGCGGCGGGCGAAGTGCCGGCGGCGCCGGTGGATTTGCCGCCGCTGCCCGGCGAATCGTCGAAGTTCAGCAGCGATCCGATCCGGATGTATTTGAGCCAGATGGCCGAGATTCCGCTTCTGGCCCGAACGGAAGAGATTGCGCTGGCCAAGAAGATCGAAGTGACGCGGAAGAGCTTTCGGCGGACCGTGATCGGCTGCGCGATGGCGATGCGGGCGACGGTGCACACGTTGGCGCGCGTTCACCAGGGCGAGCTGCCCTTCGATCGGACGATCAAAGTGTCGCTGACCGAGCGGTTGACCAAAGAGCAGATCATGGCTCGGATGCCAAACAATCTGAGCACGATCTCGCACTTGATGGAAGGCAACCAGCGGGATTTCCGGCTGCTGGTGAGCAAAAAGACTTCGGCCACCGAGCGAGTGGAAGCCCGCAAACGATTCATCCGCCGGCGTCGCAAGATGCTGACGTTGATCGAGGAACTCAGTCTGCGGACGCGCCGGGTGCAGGCGATGATGCGGCAAATGGAAGACGCGGTGGGCCGGATGGAGGAAATCCGCGGCCAACTGCGGCTGCTGGTCGATACGCCGGCCACGCGGGCCAAGCGGACGAAATTGCGGCGCGAGCTGCGCGATCTGATGGTTTTGGCCCAAGAGAGCCCCAAAAGCCTGCGCCGGCGCTGCGACGTCATGCGGCGGCAGTATCAGGACTACGAGGCGGTCAAGCGGCAGTTGTCGGGCGGCAATCTGCGGCTGGTGGTGTCGATCGCCAAAAAATACCGCAATCGGGGGTTGAGCTTCCTGGATTTGATTCAGGAGGGCAACACGGGCCTGATGCGGGCGGTCGACAAGTACGAATATCGCCGCGGGTTCAAGTTTTCGACATACGCCACTTGGTGGATCCGCCAGGCCATCACTCGGGCGATCGCCGATCAGGCCCGAACGATCCGGATTCCGGTCCATATGATCGACGTGTTGAGCAAATTGCGGAACGCCTCGAAACGGCTGCTCCAGGAGCTTGGCCGGGAACCGACCACCGAAGAGGCGGCTGCGGCCACCGGCCTTTCGGTGGAGGAGACGCGTCGGGTATTATCGATGGGTCGGCACCCGGTGAGTCTTGACCGACCGGTCGGCGAAAGCGAAGATAGTTGTTTCGGGGAATTCATCGAGGACGGTGGATTGCCCCGGCCCGACAAAGCCGCCAGTAATGAACTGCTTCGCGAAAAAATTGACGCCCTGCTCAAAACGCTCACGTATCGCGAGCGGGAGATCATCCGTTTACGTTACGGTCTTGGCGACGGCTACACCTACACATTGGAAGAGGTGGGCCGGATTTTCAAGGTCACGCGCGAGCGGGTTCGGCAGATCGAAGCGAAGGCGGTCAAAAAACTTCAACATCCGGTCCGCAGTCAACAGCTTTCGGGCTTTTTGGACCGCACGACCGGACTGTCGCCGGTGGTCGATTACGATCCGGCGGCCGAGTATGACCGCGCAGCCGGCTGACGCGGTCAGTCACTCCGGCGATTTTCAAGCCCACGGGTCGCACGACTCGTGGGCTTTTTTGTTTCTTCCGCGCGATTTCCTTTAACCAACACGATTTTTTCATGCCTACCCCCACGAAGCTCGACTTGTCCATATTTCGCACGCTGCACCGCATTCATCGTCAACTGACCGATTTGAGGGGCCGGCTCGATCGCGGTCCGAAACAGATCCACGCCGCCGAGGCGAACGTCCAACACCACGAGAATTTGCTCGCCCAGACCAAGGACGAGGCCAAGACGTTGCGCAAGAACGCCGACCAAAAACAGCTTCAATTGAAATCGCACGAAGACAAGGTTAAAGAGCTTCGGGTGAAGCTGAATGGGGCGTCGAGCAATCGCGAGTATCAGGCGCTGCTGGAGCAGATTGCGGCGGACGAGATGGCCAAGAGCGTTTTGGAGGACGAGATTCTGGAGGCGATGGAGAAGGCCGACGCCTTTCTGAAGGACATCGCCGGGGCGGAGTCGGCGGTGAAGGCGGCTCGGCAAAAGCTCGAACAAGTTCGGGCGGAGGTGGCCGAGCGGGAGCCGCGCTTGACGGCCGACGCGGATCGGTTGGACGCCGAGTTGAAAACGACCGAGGCGACCTTGCCCGACGACGTCCGCGAAAAATATCGTCGCGTGGCGCGGAGCCGCGGCGAGGACGCGCTGGCCGTGGTGGAAAACCAGTATTGCACGGGCTGCAATCAGCAGATTCCGCTCAACATGCTGAACCAGATCATGTTGGGGCAGCCGGTGTTTTGCAAGAGCTGCGGCCGGCTGCTTTATTTGCCGGAGTGACACGCGCCGCCGTTTTCATTTTCGGCTTGCTCGGTTTCGTGCATCACTTCGGCCATCTCGCGGCGGTTGCCGAAATAGTAGAACACGCCCAGGCCGGCGATCAACAGCGACACGAGCCGATAGGCCAGCATGACGACCAGTCCTTGGCCTCGGGGCACGGGCGTGCCGAGCACCAACGACACTTTTGTGTAGAGGAAATCGAGGGCGAACTCGCTGGGGCCGACCGGGAAGGGAATCACCTGCATGGCCGCGCTTAAGGGCATCATCACGAAGTGCAGGTACAACGGCAAGTGGTTGTCGAACAGGCCGCAGACGATGCAGTAGCATCCGACGGCGAAGGACAGATGCACGCAGACGGTCATTAACGAGGCGACGAGCAGCACCTTGGGTTTTCGGCTGTAAAGCTGGACGGCCGACAGCAGGCTTTCCATGGGCGGACCGACGTGCGGGATGCTGCGGAACAGGTACATCAGCCACGCGGTCAGGGTTTTGGGGCCCATGACGACGGCCAGTCCGATCGTGCTGACCAGCGTGACCAAGAACATTCCGACGCCGATTTGTCGGAGTTCGGGCGAGTTGAATCGCCAGAATCCGGTCAGGAAAATCGCCACCGAGGCGACGACGAAGAGCCAATAGAGGCCGATCACGCGGTCGATGATGACCGAGGCGGCGGCCTTTGCGCGATATCCGGGATGTTCGTGATCGAGCATGGCGCCCTTGACCAGATCGCCGCCGACGATGCCCAAGGGCGCCAGATTGAACAAGTAGCCCCAGAAACTGATTCGCAGGGCGTCGCGGAAGCGGCAGGGGACGTCCAACGCGCGGATCAACAGCCACCAGCGAATAAACGTCAGCATCGTGGCGAACGTGTTGGCGGCCCAAGCGGCGAACAATAATTCCCAATCTTTAGGCTGGTCGCGCAGATCGGCGAAGACGTTTCCGTGCGCCTTGCTTTGCGTGGCGTCGTAGACCAGGTAGCCGACGATCGCCGCCGAGAGCCCGACTTTCAGGAGCGTGACGAGCAGTTTTTTCACGGGGCGTTTTTCTTGTCCGTGGTTGGTTTTTCGGGCAAAACCGCGGGTGGCTTTTCTTCTACGCCTCCCGTTCTCCAGGCTTCCGCTCCGGCTATTGCCAAATGCGGACGCTCCAGAGCACGGCGGCGATCCAGCCCAGGGCGCACAGTTGGATGCTCAACCGGCGATAGGCGATCTCGACCGGAGAGCCTCCCTCGCCCTCGACGTACACCAAGCGAAGATAATCCAGGATACCGTAAGCCACCAGCGGCATCGAGGCCAGTTCTCGGCCGGGCACGAAGATTTTTTGGACTTCGATGCAATACAGGGCGTAGCTCAATATGGCCACGCCGGCGCAGATGCCCACGGCCTGGTCCAAAAAACCCTTGCTATAGCCCTTTAGGCTGGGGCGATGGTTCTGGTCCAATTCGTCGATCAGGTCGGCCCGGCGTTTTGCGAATCCGAGGAACAACGCCAAGGTGGACGTGCACAACAACAGCCAAGACGACGGTTCGGCCGAAATCAGGATGCAGCCCAGCAGCACGCGAATCACGAAGCCCGACGACAGAAAAAATACGTCCAGCAGGGCGATGTGTTTGACGCCCAGATTGTAGGCCACGTTGATGGCCACGTAGACCAACGCGATCGTGCAGGCGGGCCGTTGCCCGGCGACAAAGCACAACGCGAGCCCGGCCGCCAGCAGCACGACGATCTGAATCGTGGCGGCGGCGTGCGAGACGCGGCCCGAGGCGATCGGCCGGCGGCATTTTTGGGGGTGCAGCCGGTCGGCGTCCGCGTCGCAAAGGTCGTTCAGCGTGTAGACGGCCGAATTGACCAGGCAGAAACCGAACAGACCGAGCAGCAGACTGGTCGGCGCAAAACGCGTGCCCGCCGCGAAGGCAAACGGCGCCGGCAGCAGGACGAAAACGTTTTTCGCCCAGTCTTTCGGTCGGGCCAGTCGAATCAGATCGAGGACCATCGGGGGACACCACCGACGAAGGACAACATCTTCAAAACTTCACTCTTCGCATGACAAATCGCGGCAGGTGACGAATCACTTGCATGACATAGCGCCACGGCCAGGGGGCGTAGACGACGGGGCGTCCACGGTCGATCGCCTTGAGCGCGCGTCGGGCGACCGCGTCGGGCTCGCCTGCAAAGGGCGGCGGTTTCAACCCGGCGGTCATGCCCGTTCGGACGAAGCCCGGCTTCACGCAGACGGTTTTCAAGCCTTGCCGGCGGAATCGGTGGTCGAGCCCTTCGAGGTAACGGGCCAGCCCGGCCTTAGCGGCTCCGTAGAGGACGACGGGCTTTCGACCGCGGTCGCCGGCCACGGAGCCGAACGCGCAGAGCGTGCCGCCGCCGGAGGCCAGCAAGCGTCGGCGCGCTTCTTCGCAAAACAACACGGTGTTGGTGAAGTCGGCCGAAAGCAGGCGGGCCGTCGCCTCGGGGTCGTTTTCCAGCGTCTCTTGATCGGCGAACAGTCCGGCGGTCACGATCACCGCGTCGGCGCCGTCGAGCGATTGCCACGCCTGGTCCAACGCGGACGCGAACCCGGCCGGCTCCAGCAGATTGCAGTAGGCCGCGCCGACCGGAGCCGGCGCCCCGCGAATTTCCAGATCTTGGGCCGAGACACGCAACTGCGAGAGGTCGCGTCCCAGCAGAAACAGCCGGTCGCCGCGCGCGGCCAACTGTCGAGCCAACGCACGGCCCATTCCGCGACTTGCGCCCAACACGATGGCTTTCATGCGGGGTCTCCCAAGAGTCGGACCGATTGGGCGCTGCGGATGCGGGCGTCGGGGTCCCACCGGCGTCGCACCTCGTTGAACGCGGCGAGCCGAGTTTCCATGGCCTGGAAATGCTCGGCCTTGGTGAACGTGTCCTTGGTCAAATAAATGCGTCCGCCCTCGGCGAGGACCAACTGGTTGAGTTGATCGATCAGCTCGGGCGTTTTGACCGGGTGGATCGGGAAATCCATGGCGATCGACATGCCGGGCCTGGGGAACGAAAGCATGCCGCGTCCTTCGGGCCCGCAATCCTTGATGACGCACAAGAAGCCCATGCCGCCGGCCGAGACGAAAAGCTCCAAAAAACGTCGGGCCGGACCGTTTTCGTCGGCGTGGGGCAGCACGCATTGATATTGCGTGAAGCCGCGACGGCCGTAAATCAGGTTCCAATCGTCGAGCGCGTCCAGCGGATAGAAAAACGAATCGGGATGCACGATGCCCCGGCGGACCCGCTGAATGTGTTTCCAATAGTAAGCCAAATTAAAGGCCTTCATGCTCGGCTTGCAGAGCGCCAAGGCGGGGAACGGAAACGGGATGCGAAGCCGGCGTTTCAGCGGCGGCGATTTTTCGGGGGCTTCGTCGATCGTGGCCCAGCGACCCTTCATCAAAATCCCTCGACCCAAGTGGTCGCCGCGCGCCAGACAATCGACCCATCCGACCGTCATTGGCCAATCGCGGGCGGCTCGTTTCAGGCCCGTGACCATGGCGTCCAGGTTGTCGATCCGTTCGCTTTCGCCCCAAATCCACGGCGAGGGAATGCGACGCATCGAAAACTCGGCTTCGAGGATGTGCCCGGTCAGGCCCATGCCGCCGATCGTGGCACGAAACAGTTCCGGTTCGGACGTGTCGGAGCAGTCGACGATGCGGCCGTCGGCCACGCGGAGCCGCAGGTTTTGGACGTGTTGGCCAAAACAGCCGTCGACGTGATGGTTTTTGCCGTGGACGTCCGAGGCGATCATGCCGCCCAGGGTGACGAACTGCGTGCCGGGCGAGACGGGCACGAACCATCCCCGGCGCAAAAACACCCGATTGAGCGTAAACAGCGAAACGCCGGCCTCGGCGCGCAACAGTCCGGAGTCGGGATCGAAACTCAAAAGCCGATCGGCCAGCGTGGTGTCGGCCACGGGAAAATCGGTTCGGGCTGGCAGCGAGGAATCGCCATACGATCGGCCGAGACCCCTCGATAGGGTTGCTTTTTCGGTGGCCGCCGCCAAATCTTCGGACTTGTATTCCAATCCTTGCAGGACAGGAAAGCGTCCCCAACCGGATAATTTCGCATGATACGGCTGTTGTGGCATTCGGAACACTCCCGAGTCTGGGGCCCGAGTATAAGACTAGCTCGGAAAATGGGTCAAGAGTGAAGGGTGAGACGACGCGAGTGCACCCCCTCGCTGTGGGTGTTTTTTGCATCCTGCCGATTGTAAGCGATAATTCAGGAGAATTTTGTGTCAGTTTAGGCTAAGCGGGTTGAATGGGGTGTGTCTTTTTTTGGGGAAGGTCGCATATGAGTTCGACGGAAGAGATCGCCCGGCTGCTGAACACGCCCTTTGGCGAGGAGCTTTCGCGGGAATTGGGGATTTACCCGATTCCGGAGGGATTGAGGATTTCGGTCGTCGTGCCGGTGTACAACGAGAAGGACACGGTGGTCGAGATCGTTCGCCGGATCCGGGAAGTGCCGATTCCGAAGGAGATCATTTTGGTCGACGACGGCAGTACGGACGGGACGCGCGACGTTTTGGCCGGGATGGAGCCGTCCGACGACCTTCGGATTGTGTTGCAGGAGCGAAACCAGGGCAAGGGCGCGGCCTTGAAGACGGGATTTGCTCACGCGACCGGCGACATTGTGTTGATTCAAGACGCCGACTTGGAATACGATCCGCGTCAATACGGCCGCTTGATTCAGCCGATCGTCGAGGGCGTGGCCGACGTGGTGTACGGCTCGCGTTTCGTGCCGGTCGGTCCGCATCGGGTGCTGTATTTTTGGCATTCGGTGGGCAATCGGGCGTTGACGATGCTGTCGAACATCTTCACCGACCTGAACTTGACCGACATGGAGACCTGTTACAAGGTGTTTCGCCGCGAGGTGATTCAGACGATTGCGCCGACGCTGCGCGAGTGCCGATTCGGCATTGAGCCCGAATTGACGGCGAAGATCGCCCGACGAAGATGCCGAGTCTATGAAGTGGGCATCAGCTATTTCGGCCGCACGTATCAGGAAGGCAAGAAGATCGGGCTGGCCGACGCGATGCGGGCGTTTTGGTGCATTTTGCGATACTGGTGGAGCGATTGACGAACAAAGTGGCCAGTGGCCAGTGGTCAGTGGTCAGGGAATGACGACTACGAACCACGATTCCCATGTTCCACCTTCTTACCCCTGATTGCCGAGTTAAGCGTGTCGAAGAGCTGACGCTCGAACGACTTCGGTCGTGGGGGCTTCGGGCGTTGCTGCTCGACGTGGATTGCACGCTGACCCGCTATCGAGAGCCGACCGTGCCGGCCGCCGTCGCCGATTGGATGAAAACGCTTCAGGCGGGCGGCGTTTCGCTGTGTCTGGTTTCCAACGGTTTGGAGCCGCGGATTCGAGAGTTTGCCGCACGGCTCGATTTGCCGTATGTCGCCCGGGCGATGAAGCCGTTGGGGCGGGGCGTTCGAGCGGCGATGCGAAAACTGGATGCGAAGTCCGCGGAAACCGCCATGGTGGGCGATCAGTTGTTCGCCGACGTGCTGGCCGGTCGGATGGCGGGCCTTCGCACGATCCTGGTCGAGCCGATCCATCCGGAAGAAGAGCCGTGGTTTACGCGGTTGAAACGGCCGCCCGAGCGATTTTTCTTGCGACGCTGGCGCTGAGCAACGGGTGACGACGTTTTTCTTCTGGGCGCCCGCCATATTCGAGCATGACCTCGCTGATTTTTTTGGGCGAAGGTTTTGAGCGATTCTTTGCGCACCCCTCTTTGGTGCGGATTTTGTATTGGTAAGCTAGAAAACTGGCGGGATCTGACGCGGTCGCGAGGATGGTTGTGGGGCGGGATCAAAAAAGCTTTGGATTTTCTGGAAGAGCCCATTGACGTTGCTGGCCGACAATGATACGATCCTATGTTTCCCGCCCAATCGGCGGACAACGACTGTTGTTTGGCAAGTTGGCAGGTGAGTTGATTGGGAATGAGGTGGTTTTGGTCGGGTTTTCCGGCCGAGCTGCCTGACCCTCAATACCGGAGGACTTCCGTGGCTGGTCATACGAGTGAGATAATCCGCATTCGGATGGAAGCATACGATCACGCGATTTTGGATCAGAGTGCGGCGGAGATTGTCGATACGGCGAAGCGGACCGGCTCGGTGGTTCACGGACCGATTCCTCTGCCGACGCGCGTTGAGCGTTACACGGTTCAGTCGAGTCCGCACATCGACAAAAAGGCCCGCCAGCAGTTCGAGATCCGCACGCACAAGCGGCTGATCGACATCATGCAAGCGACGGCCAAGACGATTGAGGCCCTGAATAAACTCAGTCTGCCAGCGGGCGTGGACATCAAAATTAAGGCCACCAGTAGGCACTAGACGCATAGGTATTGGTCCGTCGTGGAATCCGCGGCGGGGTGATTTTCATGAACGGAAGCTTGGCGGGTAATGTTGGCCGGAAGGGCCGACGGTTCCAGCCGGCGACGTAGCATAAAGGCAAACAGCGATGGTAGTTGGACTGCTCGGCCGCAAGGTCGGGATGACGCAGATTTTCGACTCGACCGGTCAGGTGATTCCGGTGACCGTCATCGAAGCCGGTCCGTGTGACGTCCTCCAAGTGCGGACGGAACAGAAGGATGGCTATCAGTCGGTCCAATTGGGCTTTCTGGATAAGCCGCGTCGCCTTGCCAGCCGCGCCGATCGCGGGCACGTCGCCAAGTTGGACAGCAAGCGTCAAAAGCGCCGCGCCGCCGCCGGGGTCGAAGCCATTGTGAAGGCCGACTGCGAGCCGAAGCGTTTCGTGCGCGAGTTCCTTGCCGAGGGCGAGGGTGTGGAGGTCGGCCAGAAGTTGACGGTCGATCTGTTCTCGAAGGTGGCGGCCGTCGACGTAGTCGGCATCACTAAGGGCCGCGGCACGGCCGGCGTCATGAAGCGGCACGGCTTCAGCGGCCAGCGCGCTTCGCACGGCGTCAAGAAGGTGCATCGTCACGCGGGCTCGATCGGTTGCAACACCGATCCGCACCACGTGTTCAAGGGTCGCCGGATGGCCGGTCATTACGGCTCCGCTCGTCGCACCATCCGCAACTTGAAGGTTGTGCAGGTGGATGTGGAGAATAATTTGTTGTTGGTTCGCGGCGCCGTGCCGGGGCCGAACGGCGGATACGTGATGGTTCGCAAGACCAATAAAATGTAAAGGTTAAACGGTCGCGGCCGTGCGACGTGAAGTTTCTCACGGCCACGCGACGCATGTAAGTTAGGACGTTACGGAAAAATGGCCACATTACCGATCTACGATCGTTCCGGCGCCGAGGTGGGATCCTACGAAGTTGATCCGGACCAACTGGCTCCGCGGATCAGCAAGCAATTGCTGCACGACGCGGTGGTCATGTACCAGAACAACCTGCGTCAGGGTTCGGCCAAGACGAAGAGCCGCTCGGAAGTGGCGGGAACGACTCGGAAGATGTATCGACAGAAGGGCACGGGCAACGCTCGTGCGGGTTCGCGTCGCAGCGGCGTTCGTCGGGGCGGCGGACACATCCACTCGAAGCAACCTCGCGACTGGTCGTATCGGCTGCCGAAGAAGGCGTTGAAAATCGCCACCCGCATGGCGGTCGCTTCGCGGATCGCCGACAACGAAGTGACGCTGATCGACCAATTGGCGTTCGAGTTGCCGAAGACGCAAGAGATGGCGGCGGTGTTGAAGGCGTTGCGGCTGAACGACGCCACGTTGCTGGTCGCGGTGGACGGTTACGACGTGAACGTCTATCGCAGCATTCGCAACTTGGCGGACGTGTCGGTGGTGCCGGTGGCCGAGTTGAATGCGTTGAACGTATTGAGCCCGAAGCGACTGTTGATGACCAAGTCCGCTTTGGACGCCTTCTGTGCGAAGGCGTCGACGAAATAGCAGGGTGGGGATTTGGAGATTTAAGGAAAGCGATCATGGCCCGAGACGCGACGAAAACCGGCTTGCAACTGGAGCCGCACCAGATCATCCTTCGGCCGTTGGTGACCGAAAAAGGCATGCACAAGGCGAACCGCAACAACGCGTACGCCTTTGAAGTGAGCCGGATGGCCGGCAAGGCGGACGTTCGCCATGCGGTCGAGCAGTTGTTCGACGTGAAGGTGGTGGGCGTGAACATTCAGAACCGCAAGGGCAAGCCGCGTCGCAGCCGTTTTCGAGGCGGCACGACCAACGCTTGGAAGAAGGCTATCGTGACGTTGGATCCGGAGCATCGCATTAACTTCTTCTAGTGGGGAGTGGCCAGTGGCCGGTGGTCAGTGGCCAGTGAAGAGCGGGCGGAATCAAACAGCATCGAGAACGAAAAGTTTTTTGAGTACACTAACCACTAGCCACTGGTCACTAATTATGGGAATTCGCCGTTACAATCCGATAACGCCGGGCCGCCGCGGAGCCACCGTGAGCGACTTTGCGGAACTGACGCCCGGCGCGAAGCCGGTCAAGGGCCTGCTGGCGCCGAAGAAGCGCAAGGGCGGGCGGAACAACCAGGGCAAGATCACCGCGCGTCATCGCGGCGGCGGCCACAAGCGTCAGTTGCGTCAGATCGACTTCCGACGGAACAAGGACGGCGTGCCGGCCGTGGTCGATTCGATCCAATACGATCCGAACCGCAGCGCCCGCATCGCCTTGTTGCACTACGTGGACGGCGAGAAACGATACATTTTGGCGCCCGAAGGGTTGAAGGCGGGCGATCAGTTGCTCAGTGGCAAGGACGCTCCGGCGTCGGTGGGCAATTGCCTGCCATTGTCGGCGATTCCGCTGGGCATGGACGTTCACTGCGTCGAGATGTTGCCGGGTCGGGGCGGTGTGTTGTGCCGGTCGGCGGGCGTGCGGGCGACGTTGGCCGCCCGGGACGCCGATTGGGCGCAGATCAACCTGCCGAGCGGTGAAATTCGCCGCGTGCCGGCGACGTGCCGTGCGACGATCGGGGTGTTGGGCAACTCGGATCACATGGGCATTGTGTTGGGCAAGGCGGGTCGGAAGCGTTGGATGGGTCGTCGGCCGCACGTTCGCGGCACCGCGATGAACCCGATCGACCATCCGCACGGCGGTGGCGAAGGTCGCACGAAGGGTGGTCGGCACCCGGTCAGCCCGACCGGCAAGTTGGCCAAGGGCGGGTCGACCCGCAAGCGACGGAAGCCGTCGAACAAGGCGATCGTGCGTCGGCGTCGGTCGCGGCGTAATGGACAGATCAAGATCAAGTAGTGGCCACGATTTACTATGGGAAGATCACTGAAAAAAGGACCGTTCGTTGCTCCGAAGCTGTATCTGAAAGTTCAGAAACAGAACGAGGCGGGAACGAAGGAACCGATCAAGACGTGGGCCCGGGCGTGCACGATTGTGCCGGAGTTTGTGGGCCACACGTTCATGGTTCATAACGGAAAAGTGCATTTGAAGGTGTTTGTGACCGAGGAAATGGTCGGTCACCGGTTGGGAGAATTCGCGCCGACGCGGACGTTCCGCGGACACGGCGGGAAAGGCAAGCGATAGGGACGGCAACATGGCTTACGAAGCGACCTACCGATTCGCAAGGATCAGCGCCCGCAAGGTGCGGCCGCTGGCCGATTTGGTACGCGGCAAACTGGCCGACGAGGCCTTGAACATTTTGAAGTATCAACCGCACCGGGGCGCGCGGATGATCGAAAAGACGCTCCGCAGCGCCTTGGCGAACGCCGAGGACCGCCGGGCGCAGAACCTGCACCACCTGATCGTGACGGATTGTCGCGTGGACGGCGGGCCGATGTTCAAGCGGATGCGGCCGCATGCCCGAGGAATGGCCTCGGTGCTGTTGAAGCGGTTTTCGCATATCCACGTGGCGCTGGAATAGGGAAAAAACAATGGGTCAGAAAGTCAATCCCGTCGGATTCCGCACCGGCATTATGGTCGGCTGGAAGAGTCGGTGGTACGCCTCCAAGCAGGAGTTCGCCGATTTGCTGGTCGAGGATCAGCGGATCCGGAAGTATATCAAGGGCCGCAAGGACAAGTTCGGCAAGGCGTTCTATCCGGCGATCGCGAAGATCGAGATCGAGCGAACCCGGGACGAAGTCAAGGTGGTGCTGTTCTCGGCTCGTCCGGGTTTGTTGATCGGCCGCAAAGGCGAACGGGTCGAAGAGTTGCAGAAGGAATTGCAGGAGAAGACGGGCCGCCGGATCAACATCAAGATCGAAGAGTTGAATCGTCCGGAGATCGTGGCCCAATTGGTCGCCGAGGACATCGCCGAGCAGTTGGAGAAGCGGTCCGGGTTCCGGCGGACGATGAAGCGGGCGATGGAACAAACGATGGAGGCCGGTGCGAAGGGCATTAAGATTCAGCTCTCCGGTCGGTTGGGCGGCGCCGAAATGTCGCGTCGCGAGAAACAGATTGCCGGTTCCATTCCGTTGAGCACGTTGCGGGCGAAGATCGACTACGGGTTCACCGAGGCGTTGATCGCCCAGGGACACATCGGCGTGCAAGTTTGGATCAACCAAGGTATTTATAGCGAGGACGAGAACGATGGCGCTGATGCCAAAACGGGTCAAGCACCGAAAAAGCCAAAGAGGGCGTATAAGAGGTGACGCCTTTCGCGGCAACCGGGTCGTTCACGGCGACTTTGGGTTGCAGGCGTTGGAGGGCGGGTGGATCAGCGCGGCGACGCTGGAGGCCGGTCGTATCGCGGCGCAGCAATATCTGCGCACGGAAGGCCGGTTGTACGTCCGGGTGTTTCCGCACAAACCGATCACGTCGATTCCGTTGGAAACCCGAATGGGCAAGGGAAAAGGCGAGCCGGAGTATTGGGCTGCGGTGGTGCGGCCGGGTACGGTGTTGTACGAAGTGAGCGGGATTTCGGAAGAGGCCGCGCGGATGTGTTTCGCCCGCCTGGCCCACAAGATGCCGGTGGGCGTGCGGTTCCTCCGCCGTCGGCCGGTGTAGGAACGAAGCGGTCAGTGGCCGGTGGCCGGTGGCCGGAAGAGCGAATCAAGAGTTTCGGTGTTTTGGAATACTGACCACTGGCCACAGACCACTGGCCACTGAAGGATCTGAGCGATGACGAAGGTTTCCGAACTTCGAGAAATGAGCGACGAGCAGTTGGCGTTGACGTTGAAGGAGACGACCAGCAACTTGTTTCATTTGCGGTTGCAGGCGCAGACGGAGCGGTTGGACGCGCCGAGCGAGTTGCGGAAGCAGCGGCGAGTGGTCGCGCAGATTCAGACGATTCAAAATCAACGGAAGCGCGCCGGGGAGCAGGCCGTGGCGGCGGTTGCCGAGAAATAGGTTGAAGCAGGAAAAGAACGACCATGCCTAAACGAGTAGAAACCGGGATCGTCACCAGCGACAAGACGGCGAAGACTCGTCGCGTCGAGATACCGCGGTTGGTGCGGCATCCGCGTTA
>JBDKTJ010000175.1:0-5958 GCA_039698075.1 Thermoguttaceae bacterium
TGCGCCACGACACCGACTTCCATCAATTCATGCTCTACACGCCGATCCCCGGCACGCCGCTGCACGCCGAGCTTTTGGCCAAGGGCCTGTTGAAGGACG
This sequence comes from Thermoguttaceae bacterium, assembly GCA_039698075.1. Classification (GTDB taxonomy): domain Bacteria; phylum Planctomycetota; class Planctomycetia; order Pirellulales; family Thermoguttaceae; genus JAJFVC01. Next base: position 100 of record JBDKTJ010000175.1, read on the forward strand.
AAAGCGAGTTCGACCCCAGCGACGTCCATGGCCAGTTGATTCTCAACTACCGCCATCCGGCGCTGAACGACCAGCAGACGGCCGAGTTCATGATCCGGGCGTTCGACCGCGATTTCCAAGTGAACGGCCCCAGCACCGTCCGCATCGTCCGCACGACGTTGGCCGGCTGGCGCAAACACAAGAACCATCCCGATCCTCGGGTGCGCGATCGTTTCTCGTGGGAAGTCCGCGAGCTGGCCACGACGTTCTCCGCGGTGGTCGGCGCGGCAAAACTCTATTTCCACGATCAACCGGCGCTGCGGGCCAAGATGTCCGCACTGCTGAAGCAACTGCACGCCGAGTTCGGCTGGAAGTCGCGATTGGCCTCGGCCGTCGGCAGCCACTGGTTGCTGCGAAAGATCCGCCAGGAAGAGAAACGCCTGGCCGCCGGGTTCCGCTACGAGCCGCCGACCTTCTACGAGCGAAACGAGGCCGTGACCGATCGACCCGAGGTGCCGCAATGTCGTTGGGCCGAGCCGCTGCCGACGTCGCCGGCCGCCAAACCCGCCGCCCCGCATCAACCAAAACGGCAATTGGCCGGAGCCAAGTAACAAAAACTGTTATCGCGATTTCAGTTTTTTCGCCACGGCGCGGATGAACTCCGGCGACGTGCCGCAGCAGCCGCCGAGAAACCTTGCGCCGGCCTCGATCAACGCCGGCACATACTCGACGAACTCGGCGGGCGTTTGACGATAGACCGTCTGGCCGCCGACGTTCTCCGGCAGCCCGGCGTTCGCCTTGATCCAAACCGGCCGGTCGGTCGCATCGTGCAACCGACGACAGATTTCGACCATGCCGGCGATGCCTTGGCCGCAATTGCTGCCGAGCACGTCGGCGCCCGCGGCCGTCAATCGTTCGGCGGCCTGTTCGGGCGTGGCGCCCATCATCGTGCGGTCTTTCTTTGCGCCGGACCCGAACGTCATGCACGCCGCCACCGGCAGCCCGGTTTCGTGGGCCGCCGCGACGGCCAACGCCGCCTCGGCCGGATCGGACATCGTTTCGACGACGATCCCGTCCGCGCCGGCCTGTGCGATCGCCTCGGCCTGCTCGACGAAAGCGGCTTTCAATTCGTCCTCGCTCACCTGGCCCATCATCAACATGACGCCGGTGGGCCCGACCGAGGCGAAAACCGCCGCGCGACCGGCCGCCGCGCGGAGCGAAATCTCGACGCCCGCCCGATTCACCTCCGCCACCTGATCGGCCAAACCGTGCCGCGCCAGGATGAAGCGGTTCGACCCGAACGTGTTCGTCAAAATCACCCGGCTGCCGGCCTCGACATACTCCCGGGCGACCTGTTCGACCTTTTGCGGCTGGAACAGATTCCAAGCGTCGGGACAGGCGCCGACCGCCAACCCCTGACGTTGGAGCTGCGTGCCCCAGGCCCCATCGGTCACGATCGGTCCGTCCAAAATCAGTTTCGTAATGGTCGCGTGCATCGTCGATTCCTTTTGCGTGGTTCGCCTCCATTCTAAACGCCGCTCGGCGATTCTAAAAGAGTCCCCCGCAAAGATCGCCCTTGACAAATCGTCGCCGTCGGGCATACGATTCACCGAGTTCACCCTTGCCCACGGGAGACCGTCGCATGGCCGTCGCCGCGAATCTCGGGTTTCCTCGGATCGGCGCCCGTCGCAATCTGAAATGGGCCGTCGAAGGCTATTGGAAAGGCGCCGTCGATCCCGAAGAATTGCAGGCCACGGCCGCCGATCTTCGACGACGACATTGGCAATTGCAGCAGTCGCTCGGCGTCGAACAGATCCCCTCGAACGATTTTTCGCTCTACGACCACGTGCTCGACGCGGCGATCCTGGTCGGTGCCGTGCCCAAACGATTCGACTGGGCGGGCGAGACGGTCGGACGGGCGGTCTACTTCGCCATGGCTCGCGGCGCCGGCGAAATCGCGCCGTTGGACATGACCAAGTGGTTCGACACGAACTATCACTATCTGGCGCCGGAGTTCGAGCCCGGCATGAAGTATCGGCTGGCGTCGACCAAACCGATCGATCAGTTTCGCGAGGCCGCGTCGCTGGGCGTCCACACGCGGCCCGTGCTGTTGGGCCCGCTCAGCTTGGCGAGGCTCGGTCGTTGCAAGGCGAAACTGAAACCGCTGGCGCTGGTCGAACGTTGGCTGCCGATCTACGAGGAAGTGCTTTGGCGGCTGGCTCACGCCGGGGCCGACTGGGTGCAGATCGACGAGCCGGCGTTGGCGTTGGATCTGCCGCCCGAGGCGATGTCCGTCATGGAATCGGTCTGCGCCCGGTTGAGCGCGGCGTCCGATCGGATTCGCGTCTGCTTGACGACCTATTTCGGCGGCTTGGCCGAAAATCTGCCGGCCGTGCTGAAGATGCCCGTGGCGGCGGTCCATCTGGATCTGGTTCGCGCGCCCGAGCAATTGGAGCCCGCCTTGGACGCAGTCCCGCAAGGCACCATGCTTTCGCTGGGCGTCGTGGACGGCCGCAACGTGTGGCGGACCGATCTGGACCGCGCGCTGGCGGTTTTGGAGCAGGCGGCCTCTTGGCTCGGGCCCGAACGGCTCTTGGTGGCCCCGTCTTGCTCGCTGCTGCATTGTCCGATGGACCTGGACGACGAGCCGTCGCTCGACGCCGAATTGAAAAACTGGATGGCGTTCGCCAAGCAGAAGCTGCAAGAGGTGGCCATCCTGGTCCGCGCGATCAACGAAGGCCGCTCGGCGGTGGCCGACCCCTTGGCCGCAAGCCGGCAAGCGATCGCGGACCGGATCAATTCGCCGCGGCTTTACAATCCCGCCGTGCGTCAGCGTCTGGCGTCGATCGACGACGACATGCTTCGCCGACGAAGTCCTTATCCGCAGCGCCGCGACGTGCAGCGACGTCGGTTTTCGCTGCCGCGGCTGCCGACCACCACGATCGGCTCCTTCCCGCAAACGCTCGAGGTGCGCAAGGCCCGGGCGGCCTTCAAACACGGTCATTGGTCGGTCGAACGTTACGAAGATTTCTGCCGGAGCGAAATTGAGCGCAGCGTGCGGTTCCAAGAGGAGATCGACCTGGACGTGCTGGTCCACGGCGAGATCGAGCGGGCCGACATGGTCGAGTATTTTGGCGAGCAGCTCGAGGGTTTCGCGTTCACGCACAACGGCTGGGTGCAGAGTTTCGGCACCCGCTGCGTCAAGCCGCCGGTTATTTTCGGCGACGTGTCGCGTCCACAGCCGATCAGCGTCCGTTGGTCGCGGTTTGCACAGTCGCTGACCCCAAAGCCGATGAAAGCGATGCTGACCGGTCCGATTACGATCCTCCAGTGGTCGTTCGTCCGCAACGACCAGCCGCGACGCGACACGGCGTTTCAATTGGCCCTGGTCGTGCGCGACGAGGCGGCCGATCTCGAGGCGGCCGGCATCGGCATGATCCAGATCGACGAGCCGGGCCTGCGCGAAGGGCTGCCGCTGCGCCGCGCGGCGTGGAACGATTACCTGACCTGGGCGGTCGACGCCTTTCGATTGGCTTCGAGCGGCGTGCGCGACGAGACGCAAATCCACACGCATATGTGCTACGCCGAGTTTCACGACATCTTGGAGTCGATCGCGACCCTGGACGCCGACGTGCTTTCGATCGAGGCGTCCCGGTCCAACATGGAGCTGCTCGGCGCGTTCGCCAAATTCCGATACCCCAACGACATCGGCCCCGGCGTCTACGACATTCACAGTCCGAGGGTTCCGGAAATCGAAGAGATCATCGGACGGCTGTGCAAGGCAATGCGGGCGATTCCGGTCGAGCAGTTGTGGGTCAATCCGGATTGCGGCCTCAAAACGCGCGGCTGGCCCGAGGTCCACGCATCGCTGCGCAACATGGTCGAGGCGGCCAAAAGCCTGCGCCGCGACATGGGCCAGTGACCTGATCGACCACCGACCCAGTCGACTTCACGTCGCGCGGCGATCCTAAAACAGCCCGACGATCTGGCCGTTTTGGTCGATGTCGATCGTCTCGGCGGCGGGCGTTTTGGGCAGGCCGGGCATTGTCATGATGTCGCCGGTCAGCACGACGACGAAGCCCGCCCCGGCCGACACCATCACGTCGCGCAGCGGCACGTCAAAGGCCTTCGGGCGGCCGACCAACTGCGGATCGGTCGACAACGAATATTGCGTCTTGGCCATGCAGATGGGCAGCTCGCCGAACCCGGCCTCTTGAAGCTGATGGAATTTGTCTCGCAGTTTTTTGTCGGCCAACACGTCGGTGGCGCCGTAAATCTCGCGGCAGATGATGCCCACCTTCTGCCACAGCGTGCAGGTGTCGGGATACAGCAGCGAAAAATCGGTCTTCGTGTTTTCGACCACGTCGACCACGGCGCGGGCCAACTCCTCGGCGCCGGCGCCGCCGCGGGCCCAATGGTTCGCCGTGATGATTTTGACCGACAGATACGCGCACTTGTCCTTGATGAACTGGATTTCTTCTTCCGTGTCGGTCGCAAAGTGATTGATCGCCACAACGACCGGCAGCCCGAAACGGTGGATGTTTTCGATGTGCTTCTTGAGATTTTCGACGCCCTTGTCCAGCGACTCGACGTTCGGCTTGCCCACGTCCTTCAACGGCACGCCGCCATGCACCTTCAAGGCGCGGACGGTGGCCACAATCACCACGGCGTTGGGCCGGATGCCCGCCTTGCGGCACTTGATGTTCAAAAACTTCTCCGCACCCAGATCGGCGCCGAATCCGGCCTCGGTGACCGTGTATTCGGAAAGCCGCATGGCCATTTTCGTGGCCAGCACGCTGTTGCAGCCGTGTGCGATGTTGGCGAACGGGCCGCCGTGGATCAGCGCCGGATTGTTTTCCAACGTCTGGACCAAGTTCGGCTTCAGGGCGTTTTTCAGCAGTGCGGTCATCGCGCCGTTGGCCTTCAGGTCGGCGGCGGTGATCGGTTTTTTGTCTCGCGTATAGGCGACGATGATCCGCCCGAGCCGCTCTTTCAACTCCTGGAGCGATTCGGACAGGCAGAACACGGCCATCACCTCGGAGGCCACGGTGATGTCGTAGCCGCTTTCGTGAGGCATCGAATTGTTCACCCCGCCCAGGCCCACGATGATGTTGCGCAGCGCCCGATCGTTCATGTCCACCACGCGCCGCCAGACGATCCGACGCAGATCGATGCCCAGCGCGTTGCCGTGGTGGATGTGGTTGTCCAACATCGCGGCCAGCAGATTGTGGGCCAACTCGATGGCGTGGAAGTCGCCGGTGAAGTGCAGGTTGATGTCTTCCATCGGCACGACCTGCGCGTAGCCGCCGCCCGCAGCCCCGCCTTTCATGCCGAAACACGGCCCCAACGACGGCTCGCGCAGACAAACGGTCGCCTGTTTGCCGATCCGGTTCAATCCGTCGCACAGACCGATGCTCGTGGTCGTTTTGCCTTCGCCGGCCGGCGTGGGCGTGATGGCCGTCACCAGCACCAATTTGCCGGTGGGATTCTCTTCCAATCGGTGATACAGATCGAGCGAGACTTTCGCTTTGTGCTTGCCGTAATGCTCCAGATCGTCGTCGGCGATGTTCAACTTCGCGGCGATCTTTTCGATCGGCAACATCTTCGAGCCGCGGGCGATTTCAATATCGGGAGGCAAAGGGCGGGTGGACATTTTTGGAGGGGCTAGGGACTAGAGGTCTGGGGCTGGAAATGGACGCAACAACCGTTTGCGATTTCGCAATACCGCACACTTTCAGCTCGTGTAAAAGTCACGCACGCGCATCAACACGTCGAACCCTTGCAACTTCAAACACTCTTCCAGGCATTCCATCGCGGGATGGTCCGGCGCGAGGCGTTCGTAGTTCCGCTTGACCGAGCCGATGACCATGTCGAGCCCCA
>JBDKTJ010000176.1:0-30917 GCA_039698075.1 Thermoguttaceae bacterium
GGTGAACTTGAAGCTGACCGAGTGCCTGAACGACGACATCGAGCGGCAGCCAGTCGATCTGCCCCTTGACGCCACCCTTCTCGGCGAACATCGCCCAGTTATCCACAGGGATCAGGGTGTTGTCGTAACCCTCGGTCATCATCCGCTGGATGCCCTCGGCGCTGCGGTCATAGACGCCGACGACCTTGCAGGCGACGATGAGCAGGGAGATGCGGTTGTTGACCTCGTCCAGTTCCACATACTGATCCTGGATCATCATGTAGTCGGGCTTGGGGATGCAGTTGCTGGTTGTCAGGTTGGCCAGCATCGGCATCGGGCACGGCTCGAAGCCCTCCAGCCCGAGCGGGTCGGGTTGTGTGTCCAACAGTTCGTCGTGGCCACGCGACAGCCAGATTACCTGCTTCTTCTCGCGGTCCCATATCTCGTAGATGCAGGCCCGCTTGAGGAGCATGTTGCGCGGGGTGTTGGCGTCGCCGATCACGTTGGTCTTCGGCTCGTAGTCCAGCGGGATGCTTTTGCCGACCTTCTCGCCGAACCGCTTGACGAGGGCGTCGCGGGTCATCGGCACCTTGCGGGCGATCCAGCGGCGCTCGGCCCACACGCGGCAGGGCGACCACAGGAAGTCCTCCCAATGGACGTAGTCCAGCGCGATCTCCTGGGAGACGATGCGCTCGAACGGGGTGCCGTCCTCATTGACCCCGTACTCTGCCGGCTGTTCCTCGGTGGTCGTCTCCAGCCGCAACCAGGCGATGCCACAGCCGGGAATCAGGCGGTCGGAGACGCATTGCCGCATGACCATGTCGAAGTCGCAGTTCGGCTCCACCATGTCCTGCATGATTGCCCGCTGGAGGATGATGCCAGCGACGCGGGCGACATCGTCATCCATGTCGTTGAAGCGCCGGGACACGTCCGCCTCGGGGATGTTCGCATACAGGCTGGCTTCCAGGATGTCGGTGTTGGTCTTGAAGATGTTGAACCACCGCTGGTTCGTCTCGACCGCATCACGCTCGTCGATGTAGCGGCGGATGACCCGGCGAGCCTGGGTGGTGAACTTCTTCTTTTCCTTCTCGGCGAACTCGATCTCCTGCACCCAACGGTCGCGCTGGCCCTGCGGGGTGGCTTCGAGCTTCTCGAGGGAGTCGATGACACCGGGGGTGGATGTTGAAGCTGCGTCGTACTGGCTCACGGTTGTTTCCTTCTCAGTGCTTTGACTGTGCGGTTGGCGTCGGCCTTGTTGAACTCCTTGGCGACCTTGACCGGAATGTGGATGCCGGAACTAGCGGGCGGTTTCCACCCGTGGGCGATGGCCGCCATTGTGCGGGCCTGGGCGGGGGACTTGGACGGCATCAGGCGATCCTCCTGCGTTGGTGGAGGGACAACTCCTTGTCCTCCCACATCTCATTGAGAGTTACATCTTGCCACGTCTTTGGCGTCGGTGCCACAGGGACAACAGTCGATGGTGCCGGCGCAATGGCCGTGATCCGCCGACCGAGCAGGGAAAGCGCGTCGATGCCGTCATCCACCCCCTCGCCGAGCGCGTTGGGGAAGTTGCTGATCTCGGTCAGCAGCCAGCGGGTCCAGGGGGCGTCAGAGGGCATGAACACCTTCCGCCGCTTGAACATGCCACGGAGGGGCGCTGCCCGCGTCTCCTTGTCTTGCCCACGCATCGGTAGCGGTTTCCACGGGACGAAGGTGCCGGTGGCGCGAGCCTCGGTGGCGACAAGCTGCATGAACACCTTGCTGGCGTTGTCGTCGTCGATCAACCACTCGCGCAGGCGTCCGGTGTATGTGGCGCACAAGCCTGTGAGCTTGCGGGCGGACGCGGCAGGATCAACGCGCTCCCGGCTGGCATCGATGATGTCCCAGTCACCGCTGGAGTCCACGGCCAGGACGAAGTGCACCGTGTAGTCGCCGGTATTGACGCTGAGAGCCAGGTCCGTGCATCCATAGAGAACCTCGGGGTCTTGCGGGGAGGGACGGAACCCGACCTCCGTGGGCGACACCCACGAGCCGGTATCCGATGGCGGTTCCTGCTGGTACAGCGTCTTCCACTTGAACTCGTCCCGTCGGGCATCCTCGACCATCTCCTGCGTGTACCACTCCGGCCACAGCCGCTCGCCGGGTTGTCTGTTGAGCGGGTCAGGCTGGTCGGCTGTCGCCTCCATGCGAAGGATGAGGACGCGCTGCCGTCTGGTCGGGTTGAGCGCGTTCCTGGCGATCAGGTAGCCCGCGAGGTCGTTCGGCGACAGTCGCTGGCAGATCAGCACCAGCTTCGCGCCCGGCTTCATCCGGGTCACGAGGTCCGTCTCGTACCAACTGTGCACCTTGGCCAACTGTGTGATCGACTGCGCCTGCTCGAACCCGCTTATCGGATCGTCGATAACGACCACATCCGCCCGGAAGCCCAGGATGCTGCCGCCGACGCCCGCCGCGAGGAACTCCCCGCCCTTGCTGGTCGCCCAACGGGACACCGCCGTCGAGTCCTTGCTGAGCGAACAGTCGGGGAATACGTGCGCATGCTCGAGGCTGGAGATGGTGTTGCGCACCTTGCGCGACCACCGTTCCGAGAGGTCAGCCGTGTGCGTCGCGCAGATCACGTTCCGATCGGGATGCCTGCCGAGGAAGTAGCTGGCGAACGCATGGGAGGTGTAGGTACTCTTGGCCGAGCCGGGCGGCGCGAGGATGATCAACTCGTCGATGGCGTCGTCACCGTCGGCGAGCAGGTCATCGATGTGCGAGCAGATCAGTTGGTGGTGGGCTGCCGGCTCGACCCCGATGACGTAGGTGGCGTATGCGGCAAGGCGGCTGGCGGCCCGCAGACGGGCGTGGAGCGCGACGAGGGATGCGTTGATCTCCGGGTCCGCCGCTGCGGGCACGAGGGCCAGCGGCATCCCGCCGACGTTAGGGAACGACAGGTGGGGGTCAATCGTCAGCATCGAGGTCGGATGGTTCGACGCCAAGGGCAGCCAGCAACCGCTCTTGCAACTCGGGGGTGGATAGGGACGAGGGGTCGATGCGGGATGTGGTCGTCTGCTCGATCTTGCGAACGTCCCCGTACCGTTCCCTGTTCCACACCTGGAGCAACCAGCGACGGGTGTTTACCTGCAAGGTGCTGCGTTGCACGTCCGCGAGGGACGCGGTGCCGTCCGGGTTGATCCCGTCGGCGATCCTGATGAGGTCTTCCTCGACCTGTTCCGCCCCGACCGCTTTCGCCGCTTGCCAGGCGTTGCGCCGCTTGGCGTGCTGGTATATCCAGGTGCGGAACCGGGGAGCGTTGAGGCGCACGTGGTATGAGGTGGCGAACTGTTCGAGCGTCGTGCCCGCCGCTGCCGCTTCCAGCGCAGACTCGAACGCGATGCCGAACGTTTGCAGTTCGAGTGCCCTCATCTCGGGCGACATGTCCGCGAGTCGGGTGGGGAAGGAGTCGATGACGCTGCCTGGGTGCATGACGAGATTGTACGACGGAACTGTGTCACTTGGGTAGTACGTCGCCGACTGTTGTGTTACACTTTGTTCGGGGACAGGGCCGGCCAGCCTTTCCCGTCGCTCCACCGACGGGATTACCCACATCAACCAACTGTGGAGAGTTACGATATGAACGAGTGTGTTCCAGACGAGGTTCTTCTGGAGTGGATTTTGCTTCCCACCCTGACGCAAATCAGGAAAGAACAGGCAGAGCGCCAGGCAACGATTGTTGCCCGGCGTGAGCAGCGAAAAGCGGAAACGATTGCCCGAAACGCGCAGAAACGCATTGATCAGGGAAAACAACCGCCTGTTTCCCGTGAGGTTCGTCGCCTGTTGCGCGAGCAACGGCTGGCAGAACAAACAGCCGAGCGTCTTCAACACCACAAGGAGCGGAAAGAACGGGCGGCTGTTGCACTAAAAGCCCGCGAGAAGGCCAGACTCAAGACAGGATGGACCCGCGAAGAAGTCTGCGCATACAAACGTGCCACAAGAGAAGTTCTGAGCATTTCAAAAAAACATCTTCTCGGTCGTCCCAAAAAATATCATAGCGGTAATCGTAGTTTCGACACCGAGTTTGAGCGGGACGAGTATGTTCGTGGGTGGCGCGAGCATAAAGAATGGTGCGAGCAGAACCGCGAAGCGATCAAGACTGCGGCCAACGCACGGCGGTCAAAGCGCATTCACAACATGCTTGCCGCAGGGGTCTTCACGCTGGAAGCATACGACGCGCTGCTGGCAGAGCGAGTGCACCCACAGAAGAAGTCCGACGAACACCATCGTGAGAAGAGGCGAATCCGCGACCAGTGGCGCAACTACCGCAAACAGGTGAAGCAAGGCATGGCGGCGAACGGAGGGCGTATTTCAACGGGGTGGTTCGACCGGCAACTGGCGCAACAGATGGGAAACTGTGCGATCTGCGGAAAGCTGATGGACAGCGACATTGAAATAGACCACATATTCCCTGTCGCACACGGTGGCCCGAATGAGGAATGGAACCTCCGGCTAACTCATCCTGTGTGCAACATCCAGAAGGGTGATCGCATCACTTTTTAGTGCACCCCTCCCCAAAATTTGTGGGATTACTTTTGTGCCTGAATGGCCTTTGCACACGCGGGCCATCGGACAAGACCTGGGGGAGGGTCGCGCAACAGTTTCACATTTCTGGAACTGTAACAATGACACACGAATATCAGGGAACAGTTGCACAGTTGTGGAACTGTAGAACTGTTGTGCCGATCGCGTGCCCGCCGACTGTGCCCGCCGACTGTTGCACCTGCCGACTGTGCCCGCCGACTGTGCCGGAGCGCATGCCCGCCGCCGACCAGGTTAGTTCAACAGTTTTAAAACTATGGAAGTGACCTGGCTCGCACAGGCTCTGCACAATCTGTGCAGTGTCACAAACAGTTGAGCACAGGCTCTGCACAATCTGTGCAGTGTCACAAACAGTTGAGCGCGAGGCGCAACAGCTTTTCATGCGCTACAAAGTTTGTTGCCGAGGATTCTGCACAATCTGTGCAGCGCTACAAAGTTTGTTGCCGAGGATTCTGCACAATCTGTGCAGTGTCACAAAAGTTGTGATATGCATTTGTCACGTACTTTTGCACTAAAACATGTTGCGGGAAAGCGTTACAAAAGCTGTTGTGCAACAAGTTTTTCAACGAAAGTACGTAAATTTGTACGTGCGATGAATACCCTTACCCTTTATAAATAAAATAGTACACTTTAGAACAAGGACCTCCCTTTTCGATTTCTATAGGATTTTTGGTACAAACGCACTAAAAGATGTTGTTGTACTAAATTCTGTTGTCTGTCGTACAAAAAGCTGTTGTCGTACAAAAAAAGTGTTGCACTGAAACACAGAGCATGTACAATCCAGTTATTCGACTTTTTTTTTTTTTTTTTGAAGGAGGAACCGGATGAACTACTTACTTCCCGCAATCGTCGTCGGCATGCTCTTGTCGACCTACTTCTCTTAGGACCAACCATGACTATCCTTGTTGCAATCCTTTCCTTCTTCGTCGCCTTCTTCCTTCTGCTCAAACTCATCGAAGTAGTAGGCGCCGTATTCATTGCTGTAGGCAATGCGATCAGTTGGCTGTTCAATCGCCCGTTGGTCGTCAACGCTTCCCCTGAAGCCTTGAGCTCTTGCTTTTGGATTCTCTTCATTGTCGGGTTTACCGCCCTTAACCTCCTCATCTCCTGAAAGGACTCACACCATGAACGCAAACAAAATCCTCACCACTGCTCTTGACTTGCAGAAGGCACACACCAAACTCGAGCTTGTCGACATGGCCCGCGCATTCGGCTGGCGCGGCGATCACGCTCGCGCGTCAATGCTTCAAATCGCTCTCTATGTCGGTACGAAGTTGGCAGAGGACGAAAGTCCGCAGCAGGGAGGCGATAGACTGCCCGAGCAGGCTCTTCCGCCAGCGGAAGAGCAGCCCTCGCAGGAGCAGCCCTCGCAGGAGCAGCCCTCGCAGGACCAGCCCTCGCAGGCTCTTCCGCCCGCGGAAGAGCTTCCGCCCGCGGAAGAGCAGCCGGAGCAGGACCAGCCCGATGATAAACAATGGCGCGCCATGCTCAAGGCGGCCGGAATCGACAAGCCGCACGCCATGCTGCGCAAGGTCTACGCCGTTGCTGTTGTCGGTCGGATGATTCCCATGTTGGTCGGTGAAGCTGGCACGGGAAAGACATTCCTCGCTGAACAGCTTGGCAAGCTGTTGCGCGTGCCCTTCTCGTCTATCTCGTGCACTGAAGGAATGAGCGAATCTCAACTTACCGGTTGGCTGTTGCCAGTCGGCGAGGCGGGTAAATTCGACTATGTGGCATCGCCCTTTGTCCGGTCGATCCAACAACAATCCGTGTTCCTGCTCGACGAGTTGGACGGCGCTGACGGTAATGTTGTTCTGCTGCTGAACTCGCTGTTGTCGAATGGCTTCCTAACAGTGCCGCACAAACTGGAAAACCCTACAATCCGTCGACACCCTGACTCAATCATCATCATGGGCGTCAACTCGCCGAGCGGTGCAACGGAGCTATACACAGCACGTGGTCGACTCGACGCGTCAACGCTTGACCGTGTTTATCCCATGACCGTCGACTATGATCCTGCTTACGAAAAGAGTCTTTTTGTCATTCCGGGTCAAACCCGTAGAGTACGGTCGACCGAGTGGAAACCGTCCGCCGATGTTGTCGACGAACAAGTCATGGCGGCACTGTCGAATTTCTTTTTCAAGCTGCGCGAAACGAAAACAGCCAACAAGGTCAACCGAATTGTGTCGAGTCGCATGGCTCAGCGCCTCGTTGCTGCCGTCCTTGCTGGCGTACCAGTCGCAGAGGCGAAGGCTGACAATCTGCTGTTCTGGACCGCGGACGAACAGCGCCGCGCAGGAGTAACTCAATGAGAACTCTTCACTTTGATTCCCTGTCGGCATGCGTTGACGACACCCGTCGACCGTTCAATCGCGCAACGAACACACGCCGTTTCAATTCAACCGTCGTCAACCGTCGCGATGATTCATCATGGTTTGGCGTCGAAGGTGGATCCCCTGCCGTTGCGAACATGGTTGAATTCACGGGTTATCCGGAAGGCGGGCGCATGATATCCGCCATGTCCGATTCCCTACAGGCGACGCTACCGCCAGCACTTGGAATCCGTCGTAAAAAACGCCGTGCGGACTCTGGCGACGAATACGACATTCATTCCGCAATGCGAGGCGCGCATGACAGAGCATGGACACAGAGTCACAGGGAATTGCGGCATGGACTCGGCGTTGTCCGCATCATCGTCGACATCTGCGGCGATGCTGCAAAACGTGCGAACGCGCTGCAGTGGCGCGGCGTTGCAGGGATAACTCTCTGCACCATGCTGCGGCAAGCTGGATACTCTGTCGAAATCGTTGCGGCATTGGGAGTGATCAATGCCTTCAAACAGGAAACACTCTTGTGGACATGCATCGTCAACTCGCGTCATGGGTCTGTCGATATCGATTCTCTTGCAGCGGTCCTTGCGCTTCCCGGTTTTTTTCGCACGTATGGTTTTGCTGGAATCATCCGGGCAGCTGACAACTTCAAGTCAGATGCTGCTGACGGGCTTGGGTACCCTGTACCGGTGTCAAACATCTATGAACCACGTGGGGATTGCATCGAGTTGATTGTTCCTAATGAAGTACTCGACGAGGATAAGGCACGGGACTGGATCAATGAATCCATCGCGCTCTTGCAAGGAGATACAGCATGACACATAGACTATTCGACGCGGCACAACTTGCGGTCATTGAAAATGCCCGCAACGTCCTCGCAATGGGCGCAGAAACGCTTAAAGGGAGGACTCCGCTATACCCGACCGACCGCAAGGCACAAACCCGTCAAGAAGCCAAGGATGGACGGGAAGCGTTAACCATGTTGCTACAACTTCGCATAGGCGCACTACAGCATGAACAATCCCTACTTTCCCTGTTCGATGCACAAGGTAGGTTGATCGAAATTGTCGACCTGCCGGAAGGCGATCTCACGTCTTGCCCGATAAGCTATCGCCTGATTGCCGGTCACGTGACACGATTGGGGGCCGCAATGTGCTTACTGTCGCACAATCACCCGTCAGGCGAATGTTCACCCAGTCGCCCGGACATTGCACTGTTTCACCAGCTTCACGCTTGGCTCAAACCGATGGAATGCCTATTGATTGATTCCTTGGTCTTTACGGTCGACGACTGGGTAAGCATTGCGGGAGATTGGACATGCTAGGCATTCTCGCAATGCTCATCATGGCGATGATTCGCCGGAAAGAGGAGAGCGGCGAGGAGGATTGACCGCCGAAACTTCACAAGCGCCCTACGGGGCGCTTTTTTGTTGCCCAGCGCAGGGATAAGGACAACAGTCCAAAAACGCAACAGCGCTCGATTCTGACGTGCTGGCGGGCACTTCTGACTGTTGCGGCCGGCGCGCTTGCGCGCCGGCGCGCTTGCGCGCTGGCGGTCGGCGGTCGGCGGTCGGCGGTCGGCGGTCGGACGCCTGGTCATTTCCATAGTTTTAAAACTGTGAAACTGCCTGGCGGGCAGCGGTCGGCGGGCAGTCGGGGCAGTCGGCTGCACGGCTCGCGTTAACGCTCAAAGTGACAGGTCGTTAACGCTCAAAGTGACAGGTCGCGTGACGGGTCATATCGTCCGGTATCCGTGAGCGTCGCCAACCTTGACATCGCCGCCGATGTTCGCCTTCAACTGTTCGATCACCCGCTGTTTCCCTTCGATGATTGCCCGACGGTGGTTCTCGAACATGGTCGCCAGGTTCGGATTGATCGCCCAGGCGGGGTTCCTCGGGTGGTCTTGGTGCATCGCCGCGTACCCGCTTGCTGACAGTTCGTCCATGTTGGCCCGGATGATGGCGTCGGACTGCCACAACGGGATGCCGGCTTCCCCTAGGACGTGTCTGCAAGACTTGCGGATTTCCCCAAGCGTGACTGTCGGCCTTGTTCCCGACTGTTGCAGGATGAAGTCGAAGATGACGATGCCGGTCGTGTCGCGCTGCTTGCCGATCTCCAGGAACGCATGCCGCATCATCGGGATGAAAAACCGCTGGAACAGGTCGATGCCGCGCTTGACTGTTTCCCGCGAGATGAACGGAGTAAAGGGATCGTCGATGAGATGAAAAAGGAGGACCAGGCGGGCTGCGTTACCTTCGATCTTCCCCAGTGCGGTCTGGTAGGTCGAACTGTGATTGCTGTACCGCTCGTTGTCCCTGAGACGGAGCGCCCACTCGCAGAACTCGCGGAACAATCCGTTCGCGTCCGGTGCCAGGCTGTACTCGAGCTCGGGCAGCATGAACGTGCGACGGATCAACTGTTCGTAGTCGCCACGATGTGATGCGAAGTCGGGCCGGCTGTTCTGCCACATGGTCGTCTTCTCGGGGTTGAGTACGACGGGCAGAAAGCGTTGAATCATGCCGTCCGTTGCTGCCTCGGTGACATTGCGCCGGAAGATTTCCGGCTGGACGTTGCCGTAGATGGAACTCGCCAGATGCTCGACGAAGATCGAGCCGCTACCCATGCGGTCGAACGAGTAGGGGCCGGTTTCGTAGGTCTGAATCCAGCACCCACGATCCTCGGTCGTCTTGGCACCCAACATCCGCGACAGCCACGACGCCATTTCATCCAACCAGAGCAGGAATCCCCTGGGACGGTACTGCGCCAGGGAAACGAACTTCTGCGACGTGGAATCCGTGACCAACAGTCGCAGCGCCTCCGGTGCTGGCGGGCACGGATCAACAGTCGGCGGGATGCTGCCAGGGATGGAGGACTCGGGCGAAGCCGCCCAGTCCCGGTACGCCTTCTGCTGTGCCGCGTAACGGGCCTCCTTGCCCAACCAGGCCAGCTTCTCCGCCTCGGCACGGGGCTTGTCATCAACCTCCAACTGTCGCAGGGGAGTGAACAACGGCTTGCTGCCGGGGGTTTTCTTGTCGGCGGGGTCGCCGATGGTCATCAACCAGAGAACCGGTGGTACAGACCAGGTGTCGGTGATCCGCAGACTGATCCGCTTGTCGGCTGCGGCGGACACAGCCGCGAGGCCAGCCAGCAACGACACAGCCACGTCACAGCCGACTTCCTCGGCGACCTCCGTTGCCCTCGCCACGAGTGGCGATGGCCACAGGGCCAGGTCGATCTTCGGCAGCATCGCGGTCGGCGACAGCTTCTCTTTCACCGCGTCGAACGTCGCCTTTTCCTCGGCGGCTGTTGCCGGCAGCGGGATCGGCTTGAACAGTCCGCTCAGGTCTGGCGGCGAGGGCGTCCATCCCCGGTCGGTGGCATGCTTGAACAGCGTGGCGACTGTGATTCCATCCTCCCTCGTTTTGAACGACGCCCACTGCGCCAGCAGCGCCCGCTCGCCGGGGTACTTGACGGGCGACTTCATGCTCCAGGTGTTCCACAGATCGAAGCCGATCTCCAGGCAGTCGTTGGTCGTTGCCGCGTCATGCACGGCCATGCCGACCTCGATCCAGGTGTGCCTGTCGGAGTCGGGGTCGCAACTGTTGAGAGCAGACGCGACCTCGCTCATCGCGGCTGCCGGGCGGTCGCCCATCTCGGTCGGTGCCTTGCGCTCGCCCTCATCGGCGATCAGCGCCACCCACACGTCGAGCAACTGTTGCGGGATGGGCGGCAGGTTTCGCCAGTCGCCGCGCCACTGGTACCTGGTGCCGTTCGGGTGGAGGCTCGGCGGGAGTACATCCTGCATTGTCATGCCGTCGGCGCTGGCACAGCGAAGCTCAAGCGCGACCTTGCGTTGGCCGGCGACTGTGACGATGACCTTTTTACTCGGCAGGGGCATCCCCAGGCGGTACAGCAGCTTTCCGCTGCCGACCCTGCCACTCACTATCTGGACGGCTGTTGGATCGCTCAGAAGCTCGCGGAGATCAACGCCGCGCTCGGCGAGCCAGGCGGCTGCCAGGGGAAGGTCGTCCAGGTCCAGGGCGCAGGTGCCGCTCAAGACATGCAGCAGTCCGATGTTGCACTCGCGGTCTGGAACAGTTCGCAAGGCGTTCTCGGGCTTGTTCCAGCCTGCGTGCACTGGCCCCTTCTTGCCGAGCAGGATCGGGCACAACTGCCAGCCGTGGTTGATATAGTCGGCGATCATCGCTCACCCCTCGCTGGTGGCGCGAGACTTGTAGTTGGCGATGAAGTCTTCAACCGCGATGATGAGCAGGTTGCTCAGGCTGCGCTTCTCGATCTTGGCGATTGCGTAGAGATCGTCGGCTGTTGCGGCTGGAACGCGGGTTGTGATCTGCACCGGCAGGCGCTCGTCGCAGTCGTCATCATGGGTCATGGTGGTTCTCCTTGTGGGTTGATGGGAGAACGCAGACTAGCAGAGAAAAATAATTTTCACAAGGTGCAAAAAAGTGCTTGACGTTGGGAAAGAATGGGAACACTATTCGTTTTGTCGCATGTCCGGTCTCCGACGGGCAGATACATATCGGGGATGACTGAATTAGGGAAGGGCCAAGCGGCCCGGTCCGAAGGGGTGACAAACCACCCATTCAGGAAAAACGGTCCGGGGCTTGTTCGCTCCGCTGACGAGTCCCGAAGGACGAAACCGTGGAGAAATTGAAATGAAGATCAGCCAGCATGCAGAAGACAGAATGAAGGAACGGAACGTCAGCCTGTTCCTGCTGCAAGTCGCCCTCGATTCACCGAGCAGTATTGCACGTCGAGAAGACGGGCGAACCTACATCAAGACCTTGCCGGGTGGCAATGAACTGCACGTCGGCACTTGCATGGTCATGGGCGAGTTGCTCGTGAAAACCGTTTTTGTAAGGGAAAAGAAATGAAACACTTGGTATTACGGTTTGACAAGGAAGTGAATGCTGCCTATCTGCATGTCCGACAAGGTGGCAAGGTCGCAACGACCAAACAATCAACGACCGATGATGATGTACTGGTCGATCTTGATCACGATGGTGTTACACTCGGCATTGAAATCCTCAATGTCGATTCAATCGAATCCAACAAGGAGTAGCAAAAATGAAAATTCAAGTTTCCGCGATTCGCCCGAATCCGCACCGTGATTTCAACCACAACCCGATCCGCGCCGATCAGGTCGCCAAGCTGGTGGAGTCCATCGGACGCACCGGCTTCTGGGACAACGTTGTTGTCCGCCCCTCTCCCTCCGAAGCTGGCTGCTACGAACTGGCCTACGGTCACAACCGCATTGCGGCTGTTGAAAAGGTCGGCATCGACACGGTTGACGTGCCCGTCCGCGATCTCTCCGACTGGGACATGTACCTGTGTATGGTCGACGAGAACAATACGCAGCAAAACGTCACGACCGAGATTGTCATGGAGAACATCGGTGTCGGCGCCAAGCTGTTGGAGACCTACATCCGTCAGGCCGAGACAGCCGAAGCGTTTGAGAAGCTGACTCGTTCGGCGCCGAACGAGTCAAAACCGTACTCCGCTGCTAACTATGCCACTCTCCGCAACTCTGTCCTCGCTGGCTGCGGCGTTGGCAAGGAACTGATCCAGACCTACGTGCCGGATGCCAGCAAGTCGGCAGGTGTCGTCTCGACTGTGCTTGAAGCCCTTTATGGTGAGCAGCGCAAGAAGCGGGAGGCCGAGAAAGCTGCTGCGCTCAAGGCTGCCGCCGAGAAAGCTGCCAAGGAACAGGCGGCACGCAAGGCCGAACAGGAAGCCGCTGCTGCCCGTCGTGCCGAGCAGGAAGCTGCCGCCGCTGCCGCGCAGCGTGCCGCGCAGCAGAAGGCGAAGGACGAAGCCGAACAGCACGCCCGTCAGAAGGAAGCGGAAGCTGCCGAACGTCGCGCAGAAAAGGCACGGCAGGAAGAAGCCGCCGCTGCGAAGCGTGCCGCCGATGCCGCCGCTCGCCAGAAGAAAGCCGAGGAGGAAGCGGCTGCACACGATGCCGCCGTGAAGAAAGCCGCCCGCGAGTTCGGCGTGAGCATCGAAATTCTCCGTTCGTTCTCGTCGCCAACAGTCATGGCCGAGTTCGCCATGCTGGTGAAGTCGAACAAGATTCCGGAACAGTTTCACGTCGCCTGTGCCGAGGCTTGCCATGCGGGCGAGTGGTCGCAGAAGACCATGCGGGAGAAGATTCCGGCATGGTGGTACGTGCAGAGCGGACAACAGGGACGCGATTACGCCCGTCAGGCTGAGCAGGCGAAGAAGGAAGCCGAGAAGCGCAAGTATCAGAACGGTGACTTGCCCGGATTCATCATGAAGTTCATGGACGGCATCAAGGACGCCATGCTGCGCCGCGATGATGTTCTCCCGCTGGTTCGGCATGCTTCGCCGACTCTCCGGGCCAACCTCGTTCGTGAGTTCACCGGACACGTTGCTGTTCTCAACGCAATGATCGAAGCTGCTGGCGAAGACGACCGCCCGCAGGAAAAGGAAGTTGTCGTCGAAACCCTCCCGATGCTCCCGCATCAACTGTGAAAGGAACTGAAATGAGCATGTACGAAACCACCATGATCCAGCTTACCGCTGACAAGATGAAGACCAACTACGGTGAGCGCAAGCGCCGTGACGAAAGTGACGAAAAGGACCAACAAGCTCTGATCTTCGCTCGCGCACTGATGTCGGTTGGTGGCACGTTCGAGTTCTCCGACGAATGCAAGAAGTTCGGCTACTCAACTGTTTTCCAGGCGATGGCTGGCGAACTGCACGAACCCGGAGCAACGCCGATGACCAAGGCCAAGAATGCGGAAGACTATGAAAAGGTCTACCGCAACGGTTTTTCGCGGCTCAATGCGAAGCTGATGGAAGAATGGAGCGATTTTCTCGTGTTTGGTCTTCCCCGCAAGGCCAACGACCTGCAAATCCAAGTTGTCACCATGAACGGCGATCTGGTCATCAACGCCGATGGTGAAACCGCAAGGCAAGTGCACGAACAGCGTGAGAAGAAGCGCGTGACGGGTCAGATGTCGGCATCCGCCAAGAAGCTCGCCCGCTCGGTCGGTCAGGAAAAGGCGCTCGGTGTATTGCACGGGATCGTGCACAACATCGAGAACATGGTCGCACTGCCGGAAGGAAAGCGCCGCCACGAACTGTTGCCGGAGTAACCGCTTGACAAGTGCCACCCGTGTATCTACACTGGTGGCACTATGAAGACACCCTACGACACCTTCCTCACCGTCCGCATCGACCGGCCAACACTTGCCGCCTTCCGCGAAAAGGCGAACAGGGAACCCGGACACGATCCTTCATCCCTCCTTCGCCACCTGATCCAAACTTACCTCCTGAAAGGCTTGAAACAACATGTCAATTGAATCCATCCTCGAACGCATCGCTATCTCCGCCGAACGCACCGAACTGTTGCTTGGCAAGATCCTCGACAAGATCGACGATCTGCCCGACCTCAGCAACGCACAGCAACTGCTGGAAGAAATCCGTGATGGTCTCTCGACCGTGACCGCTGCCGCCGAACCGTTTGGTACGGCGTCGCGTGAAGTTCCCGCCGCTCCCATTCCCCCGCTTGACCTCCCGGCTCCCGAACCCGCGCCGGCTCCCGCCGCTGCCGCCTTCGTCCCGCCACCGGCTCCCCCGGCTCCCGCCGCAACTGTTCCCTTCACCGACCAAGCCGGCCTGATCAAGTACGGCATGGAGAAGTACCGCACGCTCGGCGCTGCCAAGGGCGGTCTGATCCAGAACGTGATCGTCGACATGGGCTTCAACAACCTGTCGAAGATTCCGTCCGAGCGTTGGGCCGAGTTCGTCTCCCGCTGCGAGGCACTGTAATGTCCCACGCCCGCCTGTCACCCTCGTCGCGCTACCGCTGGCAACTGTGCCCCGGCAGCGTGAATGCGCTTGCGCATTCACGCTACGAAGGGGAGGGGCAATCCTCCCCGGCAGCCATCGACGGCACCCACAGCCACACCCTGCTCGAGCATTGCGTCAAGAACATGGACGGCAGCGAAGTGCGCGACCCGAAGTCCTACATCGGGATGGTCCTGCAAGACCATGAAGGCGTGTTCGCTCCCGACCGTGATCGCTGCGACCGTGTTCGCATCGCCACCGACTACATCAACAAGCGGTTGCAGGAACTGACCTACGCGAAGCCAGTCGCCGAGCGGCACGTCAATCCGGTCCAACTGTTGAACCGCGAAGACCTTGGCGGCACGGTCGACGTCCATATCATTTCGACCGGCGTCCTGGAGATCATCGACTACAAGGACGGCATGAACCCGGTCGAGGCCAAGGACAACCCACAGTTGGAGCAATACTTCTTCGGGCTGTTCAGCGAACTGGCGAGTGCCGGCAACATGCCGCCATTCAGCAGGGTGCGCCTGACGATCATCCAGCCGAAGCTGGCACTCAAGGGCGCTGACCCGATCTCGTTCCACGACTACGACCTGAGCGAACTGTTGGCGAAGGTCGAGGTTATCGTTGCCGAGGCTGCCGCTACCGACGCCCCTGACGCCCCGTTCGTTCCCGGCGACAAGCAATGCAAATACTGCGCCCACAAGGTCAACTGTGAAGCGTTCCGCGACATGTCGTTCGGCGCGATGGGCATCAAGTTCGAGAACGTGCTGCCGGCTGTTCAGGAAGCGGTTGGCGACACCCTTCCCGACGAGAAGCTGCAAGAACTGATCCTTGCCGCGCCGCTGATCCGCAAGATGCTGGAAGAAGCGGAAGCGGAAGCCCTGCGCCGCATCCAGTCCGGGCATCCGATCCCCGGCCTGAAAGCTGTTGTCGGCCCCGGTCGGCGCGGGTGGGCCTACACCGACGCGGAAATGGAAGCGAAGCTCAAGCGGTTCCGCATCCCCAAGTCGGCGATCTGGCGGACCTCGCTGATTTCCCCGGCACAGGCGGAGGCGTTGCGCTGGACCGACCGTGCCGGTGAAGAACACCAGCTTACCGAAAAGCAGATCGACCTGCTCAACAAGGAACTGGTGAAGAAGTCCGAAGGAAAATTGACTGTTGTCCCGGAGTCCGACAGGCGGACGGCAGTCGAGTTTGGCGACCTGTCGAAGATGTTCAATGCTGTACCATCCGAGGAAGCCGCACCTTCGTGGCTTTCCTGACCAACTGTTCAACTTTGGAGAATTGAAATCATGGGAACTGTTATCCACCTGTCCAACGTCCGCCTGTCCTTCCCCAAGCTCATCGAGGCGGAAGCCGCGAAGGGCACCCCCAACGCCGACAAGAAGTTCGGCTGTGATCTGCTGCTGCCGCATGGCGATCCGCAGTTTGCGAAGTTCATGGGCGAAGTCGGCCAGGTCGCCACCGAGAAGTGGAAGGAGCATGCCGGCTCCGTTCTGCAACTGTGCAATGGCGACCGCAAGATGCGCTGCTTCGGCAACGGGTCCGAGAAGGTCGACAAGAAGACGTTCAAGCCGTATGGCGGCTACGACGGTGCGGTCTACATCTCGGCATCTTCCACCGAGGAAAAGCCGCCTGTCATGGTCGACGCCAGCGGCACCCCGTGCCCCAACGACAACACCATGCTCCGCAAGGAACTGGCGCGCAAGCTATATGGCGGCTGTTACGTCAATGCCGCGATCCGCGTGTGGCCACAGGACAACTCGTTTGGCCGCGCCATCCGCTGCGAACTGATCGCTGTCCAGTTTGCCAAGGACGGCGAAGCGTTCGGCGAAGCTCCGCCCGACCTTTCCGGCATGTTCGGCGCTGTTGCCGCTCCCGCTGCCGGCGATCCCGCCGCTCCTGTCACTCCTCCCTGGATGTAACTGTTTCTCCCTTGCCCTTCGGGGCAGGGGAGTTTTTTCCTTGAGGATATGACAATGGACTACGTGTACGACTGTGAAACCTACCCCAACTGCTTCCTGATCTGCTTTTCCGACCTCGAAGGCAACAAAAACAACCGGATGTCATTCGAGATTTCCGAATTCCGCAACGACATCGCCGAGTTGAAGCACTTCATACTCAAACTGGCGGAAAGCGGCGGCTCCCTCATCGGCTTCAACAACCTGTCGTTCGACTACCCGATCCTGCATCACCTTTTGATGGGTAGGCATAGCTCGCCACAGACAATCTATGAAAACGCGCAAGCCCTCATCAACAGTCAGAACAAGTTCGAGCATCTGGTCCGTCCGTCTGACTGGATCGTGCCGCAGATCGACCTGTTGAAGATTCACCACTTCGACAACAAGGCCCGGATGACCGGGTTGAAGGCGCTCGAGTTCAACATGCGGATGGAGAACATCAGCGACCTGCCGTTCCCGGTCGGCACCCACCTGTCGCACCACCAGATAGCCCTGCTGCGCGACTACTGCTTTCACGACGTGGAGGCGACCCGACTGTTCTACCACAAGACGACCGACCAACTGGCGTTCCGCAAGAAGCTCAACGGGCTGTACCCTGGGCGCGACTTCACCAACGCCAACGACGTGAAGATCGGCAAGGAGTTCTTCCAGATGCGGCTGGAACAGGCGGGTGTCCAGTGCTACGACTACTCCCCCGCGTTCGGCAGGCTGCCGCGGCAGACTCCGCGTCCGATGATCAACCTCGCCGACTGTGTTCCGTCCTACGTCTATTTCAACACGCCCGAGTTCGAGAGCGTTCGCCAGCGGTTCCTGACGACCACCATCACCGAGACGAAGGGCGCGTTCAAGGACATGCACACCGTCTCGCACGGGTTGGAGTTCGTGTTCGGCACAGGCGGTATCCACGCATCGGTGGAGGGCAAGACCTTCACCAGCAACGACACGCACATGCTCTACGACGTGGACGTGACCTCCATGTATCCGTCCATCGCCATCGAACACGGACTGTACCCGGCGCACCTTGGACCTACCTTCGTGGATGTCTATCGTTCGCTGCGGGAGGAACGCGCCCGGTACGGCAAGGGCACCCCGGAGAACGCCATGCTCAAGCTGGCGCTCAACGGCGTCTATGGGGCGTCCAACGACAAGTTCAGCATCTTCTACGACCCGCTTTACACCATGCGGACCACCATCGGCGGGCAACTGTCGCTGGCGATGCTGGCGGAACAGTTGCAGGATGTCTACGGGTTGCAGATCATTCAGGCGAACACCGACGGGATCACCATGTACCTCCCGCGGTCCTCGAAGTTCCTTGTCGATGCTGTCTGCTGGCATTGGCAGCGGGTGACGAGCCTGGCACTGGAGTATGCCGAGTTCGACCTGATGGTGATCGCCGACGTGAACAACTACATCGCCCGCAAGACCGATGGAACAGTCAAGCGGAAAGGTCGCTACGAGTATGACATCGAGTGGCACCAGAACGGCTCTGCGCTGGTTGTTCCGAAAGTGGCCGAGAAGGTGTTGCTGGAGGGAGCGCCGATCCGCGAGACGCTGCGGAACTGGCCCGACCTGTTCGACTTCTTCATCCGCGCCAAGGCGAACAAGGGGATGAAGCTGGTTCTCGACATGGGTGGGTGGGATCAGGAACTGGAACGGACTCAACGCTACTATGTGAGCATGACCGGAAAGGGATTGTTCAAGATCATGCCGCCGCTGGCACGAACGCCGACTGTTTGGCGGCGTGTCGCTATCCAGTCCGGGTGGGTGGTCTGCCCGTGCAACAACGTCGCCGACGCGACTGCCGAAATCAACATCGACTTCTACGCAAACGAAGTTGAAAAGCTCGTCATGGGAGTGATCTGAAATGCTGGAACGTGACATCGAACAGCGCGTCTGCGTTTACGCCAAGTCGAAGGGTTTCCTCGTATACAAGTTCTCGTCGCCGAACCACGCGGGTGTTCCCGACCGCATGTTCGTCGCGCCTCACCAGCGGGTGTTCTGGATCGAGTTCAAGCGCGAGGGCTGCAAGTTGACGCCGCTCCAGACACGCGAGTGCGACAAGCTCGCCAACTGTGGATTCGAGGTCTACATGGTCGATTCGGTGGAACAGGGGAAGTCCATCATCGATGAGCAGGCCCATATCGCCGGGATGGCATTCTCCGCGTTCCTGCGAATCAGCGCCATACTTGGTCCCGATGATGGGTCGGTGCATTGACCATGCTGCCCTACAACGACCTGTTCCCCTACCAGTTGAAGGCTGTTGATTTCCAGTGTGCCCGCAAGGAGAGCGCCCTTTGGCTCGACATGGGCCTGGGGAAGACAGTCATCACCCTGACTTCAATCGCTTACATGCTCAACTGTGGCTACCTGTCGGGCGTCATCATCGTCGCACCGATCCGCGTCTGTCGCATGGTGTGGCGACAGGAGGCTGCCAAGTGGAAGCATACAGCCCACCTGACGTTCAGCATGGTGGTCGGCGACAGGGATCAGCGCATCCGCGCCCTGACGACCAAGGCGGACATCTACTTGATCAACTACGAGAACCTCGAATGGTTGGTCGAAACGCTGCGGACCTATTACGAAAGTCGTAGTCTCCCGCTGCCGGCCAACGGCATCGTTTTCGATGAGATCAGCAAGTGCAAGAACAGCGCTACGCACCGGGTGAAGGCGCTGATGAAGATGCTCCCCCGGTTCATCTGGCGCACCGGGCTGACCGGAACACCGGCTGGCAACGGTTACAAAGACCTGCACGGGCAGTATCTGGTTCTGGACGATGGGGCACGACTTGGCACGTCCAAGACCATCTTCGAGCAGCGGTGGTATCACAAGGCCGGTTCCTACAAGAGCATTCCGTTCAGTGACTCCGAGGAAAGGCTCAAGCAGATCATCGGCGACATGACCCTGGAGATGAGCGCCGAGGATTACAACCCACTGCCCGACATGGTGATCAACGACGTGACTGTCGAGTTGCCGCCCAACATGCTGGAACTGTACGAACAGTTGGAGCGCGAGTTCTTCATGCAGTTGGAGAACGGCACCGAGATCGAACTGTTCAACAAGGCATCCCTGACCAACAAGTGCCTCCAGTTCGCCAACGGCGCGGTCTACCCGGTCGCCGGGATGCCGCTGTGGGAACCGTTGCACGACCTGAAACTTGACGCCCTGGAAGACATCATCGAAGAAGCCAACGGACAGCCTGTGCTGTGCAGTTACGCCTTCCGCAGCGACGCCGAGCGCATCATGGCGCGGTTCAGCAAGCTGCGCCCGATCAACCTGACCGCTTGCAAGTCGGAGCGGTCGTTGAAGAACGCGATGGACCGTTGGGTGAGTGACGACTGTCCGCTGATGATCGGCCACCCCGGCAGCATGGGGCACGGCATCGACGGGCTGCAACAGCGCGGGCACATCCTTGTCTGGTTCGGCCTGAACTGGTCCCTCGACCTCTACGATCAATTCAACGCCCGCATCCGTCGGCAGGGGCAGGGGGTGCCGGTAATCTGTCATCGCATCGTCTGTATCGACACGCTGGACCAGGCACAGGAACTGGCTCTGGACGGCAAGGCAAAGACGCAGACCGCGCTCCGCAAGGCGATCAAGGACTACTGGCACAAAAAAGTGTTGCATTCCTGAATTTGTTGCGCTATAGTGTCACTATTGTTCAAACGGAGGTATCAACATGATTGTGGTAATCAAGTCCTGGCGGGAATTGTCGGGGAAGCTGATGGAAATGGACGAGGAAACGCTTCGGGAGTCCATCAACTACGAGGCTTCCGTCTACAAGCGCAAGATATTCATCACCCGGATGCACCAGCGGTACTGTCGTCTGCGCGCCGACCGTGAGCGGCAACAGTTGATCTCCGGGGAGGTTCTCCTGTGATCAAGCATGTGCGGGACGTAACGAACCTCATCAAGTCGATGGGGTTCACCGTGGAGTCAATGGATCGAGGCAAGCACTACAAGTTCAGACTGACGACCCCGCAGGGGAAGAAGATGCTGGTTGTGTCAGTGACTGCCAGCGACCATCGAGTGATGCAGAACATCGCCAAGACGTTAAGGAGTTGGCTGTGAGCATGACTTTGATGCTTTTGAACCGCGAGATTCCCGACCTTCCGGGTGGCAAGCTCAAGAAGAACGTCTGTGTCGCTGACGCAGTGGCAGCGTTCAGGGAGTCGCAGAAGAACGTGCAGGAGAAGAATATCGAGGCAGTGTTCCAGGCAATCGCAGAGGGTTGGGCATTGAATCTCGAACTTCAACTAGCCACCAGGTTGGCGAAGGCGACTGTTTTCAACGCCTGTCAAATACTGCTAAAGGCTGACCGGGTAACAGTCGATAAGACCCGCCGCCCGCATGCCTACTTTGTGAAGGAGAAGTGATGGACAGAAGTTTTTCAACGCCCTTGAACGTTGGCTTGAACCCATCGACGAGGATTTTGACGAAGAAGGTGACGAGTGCGACCTCGCCGACATCGAGCGGCAGAAGCGCATTGACCGCCAAGACTGGTAGGCGCGCTGTGCCGAAGGAGAACAAGATGAACACTGAACAAATCAAGCCGGCGCGGACCCGCGTCACCCCGAGCTTCGCCAAGTGGGAAGCCCCTGCGAAATTCCTGCGGACCTCGCCCCCTGAGCATCGCAACATCCCGTTCGCGGATGAGCGGGACTACATCAAGGCCGACAAGTTCGACAAGGCTGTTGCGTGTGCCTTGGGCTTCGGCGCACTGGTCGTCATCGGTGTGACTGTGTGGGAGTGGATGCAGTGACTGCGAACGAAGAACTCGCCGCGCTCAACGAGGAACTCGAAACCGAGCGCATGAGGAAGGAAGATTCTATTGAAAAGGCAATCGACAATGAGTTGGGGAAATGAACATCGCCAAGTACGACATCATCTACCTGCAAGTCTCAGACGAAGAAACAGACGAGGAATACTATGATCCGGACGATACGACATGGTGCCAAGACCGCATCGGCGGACAGGACATAAAGTACATCCGGGCCGATCTGGTCGAACAGCAACTCGCCGAGCGCGACAAGCAGATCGTGGCGTTGCATGAACACGCAAAAGCAATTCAAGGCCACATGAATCTCTACCGCCTATTCAGTTGTGAGGGCAGCGACAGCTATGATCTCGAGTGTGCCGAAAAGAATCTGGATAAGGTGAACGAACATGCAAAAGCACTCGACGCCACCGCCGACTTTGCCGGTTGCATCATATGCGATGCGGAGCCAGTGGTTGTTGCCGATGGCAGTTTCAATCACAACTGCGAACTTGGAACGCCACTCTACAAAGCGAAGGAGTTAGGGAAGTGAGCAACCTAAGCGAAATGATGGACCGTCTGCGGCCGGCACGCGATGAGCATGGCTCGCCAGTGCTTCAAAGCGAATACGACTACATGAAGCAGCAACTCGAAGAGGCTCGGCAACAGTGTGTTTATGAATCCGGACTGTCTGCATCAAGGACAATCGAATTGACCGAAGCGAAGAAGCAGAACGTGATGTTGCGGGATGCTCTGCTTCGCACTCGTGAGTTCTTAGAAACCCCTGCCGATAAGCGTGAAATTACGCCGTATGTTGAAGTATGTGAAGCACTCGCCACCACTGCCGACCTCGCAGGGCTGATCTTGTGTGATGCGGAGCCTGTTCCGTATCTCAGCAACGGAACGCGCTACAAGATAGAAGGTCGCCCGAACGGAAGCGCAAGAATAATCGGACTGCCGAATGATCTGGCGGGGGAGTGGATTGCCCTTGTTTCCGCAACAGATGGAAAGCACTCAACACTCTACCAAGCGAGGAGGTCAAAGTGAGCGAGCAAGACGACGAAGTCATTCGCTCCATGCGGAATCTGGCGATAGCCATCATATTGGCTGCGGCCATCCTGCTTGGCGTCGGACTGTACCTGCTATGAGCGACCACATCGACCGCATCCGCCACATGAACCAGCCGCCCGAGAAGCCGGCCAGGACCGCCACCGCGCTAGCCGCTGAGGGGAAGTGCTGCGGGAACTGCGCCTACTTTTCCCACTGGAAGAACGGGCGATGCACCCTCAAGGACAAGCATGTGTCGCCCTACAACATCTGCGAGCGCCACGCGGAGATGAAGTGAAGACCTTACTCACCATCCTTGCAACTGTTGCCTCCCTGGTCCTCCTCGTAGTCGTGTGGTACATCGGCTACGAAGAGGGCTGGAGACAGGCTACCGTGGCATCCCGCCCTGCTGTTGAAGGCGCACATACTCCTCCACAGGCATTCCGGCTTCGGCTGCCCTGATCTGCATCTCCCGCAGACCCGGCTGTTGTTGCAGGGTCTGCGCGGCGGCAGCGGCTGACAAGTCGGTGGTGCCGCCCATGCCGGTGTAGCGCCGAAGGGCATCGGCGACGCGCTGCATGAAGCCCGGTGATTGTTGCGGATCCATTTACTTCTCCTTGCAGATGGGTGCGACAGCGGCGTATTCGCTGGAGCACAGGACGGCGACCGCATCGTTGGTCAGGCCGAGGTTCTGGAAGCTGCGGGCGGTTTCACGCTTGCCGCATTCGTGGTCGGCCCAAGAAGTGCCGGCAGAGACTCCCCATCCAAGCGCCGCTGCGCCAACCGTTGAGCTTCCCATACACGGCGCTGTCGGGTAAACGTTGCCACCAAAAACATTCGGGACTGAGCGAACATTGAGGGTTCCTTGTTCGATGCGTTGCGTGGTGCGCTCAGGGATAGCCGCCTCATTGACGGTCAAAGTGACGGGAGCAGGCGTAACCGAGAGGGCCTGGCTGTTGTTGGCCTCTGAACGTGTGAGGGAGGCAGCGTAGGCTTGGGCGCGAGCGCGGCTGTCGGCGTTGGAGTTGGCGAACTGTGCCTGTCCCTGACCTTGTGCCTGACCCTGAATCTGGCCCTGCGCTTGCCCTTGACCCTGTTGCTGACCCTGGACCTGATCCGGCCCGATCACGGCTGCTGCGGCAGAAGTGGACAAAAAAGCTGCGACGAGGATGAGAAGATTCTTCATTGTGGTGCTCCTATGTTGGTACTGCGGGTGGGTGAACTTGTTTTCTCGGTGGTGACTGTTGCTCCGGTTGCCCCGTCGCCTTGCGTCGCCGTGTGGGTGGTAGTGCAGTCCTTCACGCACCCCGGCTGACCGAGGTTGATGGTCTGCAGGTTCGGGTAGCCTCCATGCATATTGACTGTCGTGCCGCAGCCGGCGAGCATGATGGTGAGGGCGAGGCGGATCATGCGGCCCTCACGAGTGCGCCAGAGAACTCACCCCGACCAAGAGTCACGTTTGCTCCAGCGTTAGAACTAGCAATGAAGACCCGCACCTTGTCGGTGGTTCCGTTCAGGTATATGACCGCACTTGTGGATGGTCCGGAAAACTCACTTGTTACTGCCGGAATTACAATGATTGATTGCCCGATATTTGATTCGGTCACAGTTTGAAATGACAGTTCCAAGCGGGACGCTGCGCCACCAGTCTGACCAACCCATGAGGCGTTCAGTTGGTAGTAGCCTGCAACATTCGGCTGAAAGTACCCGGTTGTTGGATTGAACGCAGATGCCGTATCAAACTCGGGGGTCAGGTATGTTGGGTTTGATGGAATTGGGGCGCCAGACACATTCATCCTTGCCCTGAACGCCGGACCACTCCCGAGCATCTGATACGGACTGACCGCCACAATAGTCTTCGCCGTGGCGTCGATTTGCAGCGCGTCTTCCGCTGCCGTGCCGATGGTGACTTTGGTGCCGGTTGCGTCGGCTGTGATTTTGGCAGTCATTATGCGATCCTCTGCTTGATTGCGGAGCCGGTGCGATAGAGGCTTCCGATTGGAACCCCACCAGCGGCAGCGGCCGTGTCGTCAGTATAGTTGGCAAGTTGCGGAAAGCCGCAACGCCCGCCAGCATCCACCGTCATGATGTCCTGCCCGCTGTTCCGGGCGAGTTTCATCGTGCCGTTGTCAGCGCTGGCGTCCAGCGTGAAGTTGTTGGCCGGGGTGACGGAGAGGCCGAGTTGGGCCTTGATTGCGCGTAAGAGGCTCATGTCAGTACCCTATGGTGATTGGTCCGACGACCGTAGTTGGTCCAGTGTATTTGGTCATACGATGCTCCATACGCTACCGGGTGGGACCGTAACAGTCACCCCGTTGTCCACAATGATCGGGCCAAAGCTGCCCGCGTTCTTGCCCGACGTGATGCTGTAGTTCGCTGTCACGTGGATGTCGTTCTCGTAGAAAACTGGGTTGCCGGCAGCACCTGTTGCTCCGCCACCGACCGCACCCCAGTTGGTCCCGTTGAACCCCTCGAAACCGTCCGTGTCGTCATTGAACCGCAGCATGCCGGGGGCGGGAACAGTCGGGCGTTGAACCTGGGTTCCGACCGGCAACTGTGCCGCGCCTGTGGAGACATCCTTGGTGACTGCCGTTGCCGCGTCCTGCTTCTGCCCGAGGGCAACCTGGGTTTCGGCATCGAGTTCGTTGATGGCACCCTGCACTGTGGCCTGGACGATAGTCCCACCCGGCACGAAGGCGATCTGCCCTGCCGTGGTCGGGATGTCGCCCTTGACCTCCACAATGGCATCCTGCACATTGGTGGAGGTGATGCCGGCAGCGGGGGTGAAGATGACGCTGGAGGCAGCGATGGTCCCCGACTGGCTGACCGTGTACCACCCAGTCGGGTTGGTCAGGCTGTTCTCGATCCACTGGAGCAGGGAGCCAACCGCTACCGGGCGAAGGGCGCTGACCAGCGTCACAGGATCGTAACAGTTGATGCTGCCCCCGACCGAGATGATATAGGTGTCACCCGCCGAGAAGTTGGTGGTCGGGAACGCCTCAGAGGGGTTGTTGCCGCTGCTGGCGTCGAAGAAGCCGACCAACTGTTGTGCGCCTTGGGGAATCTGGTTCAGCGGCACCTTGCCACCGGCGTCCAGTTTCACCGTGCCAAACGCCACGTTGGAATGCAGAGTAATGATCGGCACAACCGGGTTGGTAGAGTCGATGGAGATCATCTGCGGATCGCTACTGTCGATCCCCGTCACGATCCCGGTGTTGGCCGAGTCATTGATCGCCTTGATGTAGTAGTCAAGGGCGATGTTCTGCGGGACAGTCTCCGCGCCACCAGTCGCGCCAAGACTAACGCCAGTGGCTGCCGAGCCAATACCCACAGCGGGCTGCACGGAGTTTGTACTGCCGCCGAGGTCGCCGACAGCATTGAGGCTGATGCCCGTACCGTTCGTAGAGATCGCTGCGGGTTGCCACCCCGGAGTGTTGCCCGCGATCCCTGACGTGAGAGGTCCGAGTTTGATTCCGTCGTGAGTGTGACCAGGGTCATTCACCGAGTGGTTGTGCCCGCCCGTACTGACCGTGTGACTGTGCGCCGCCTGCCAAGCGGAGTGCGTGTGGCCGGGGTCAGTAAGCGTGTGGGTATGCGACGCCAACGAAGCCGCTTGCGTTGAGCCGATGGCGCGGGAGGCCGGGTTGCGACCACGAATGAACCAGTCGCGCAGGTCGGGCACGTTGAAGGTCGCCACTCCGTCGCCACTGCCGAAGGTCGTGCCGATGGCAGCAAACAGGTCGGCGTAGGTCGTGCGGCTGACCGCTGCCCCGTCACAGAGCAGGTAGCCTGCAGGCGAGGTATTGGGAGCAAAAGAGAAGATGGCTCCAATAGGCATCCCGGTAGCGTAAGCCATGAAGCTGTCGACATAGGCTTTACTCGCAGCGTGGCGACTGTTGGTCGGGGGGTTTGCTGTGAGGGTAAGCGGCCCTGTCATCGGCGCGCTACCGTCGCGGGGGAGACTGGCCGTCAGCGCGCTGGCAACATCGTCCAGCGTCGGGTTGGCCCACTGCGACTCGATGAGCGTGTTGGGGACTACCGGGGGCAGCGGCAGGGTGTACAGACCTTGACTGTTACGGGGCATCGTTATTCCTCACTCATTCTTGGAGTAGCTGCTCCGATTATCCCACCCATTACCTCGGGACGTTCGGCAAGCTGGCGAATCATATTGACTATGGTATCCCGCTCTCTTGGGGGGAGTTCCTCCATCAGGTTTGCAAGCGCGGCGGGATCGCGCATCGCCCGATTCACGATCCTGTTCACTTGCTCATCGGTGCGGTTTCCAAGGAGTCTCGTAGTGTTGCGAATGGCCGTGAATACCTGGCTGAATATCCCCGGAGTCATGTTGAAAACCTGATGGAAGACGTTCTCGTACTTTCTCATCACGTCCTCGGAAACATTCATCCCCTGGTATTTCGCCTCCCGCTCGGCGCTGCGTCGCAGGGCGTTGATCTCCGCCATCTGTTGCGGAGACATCACCTGTTCCAACTGTTCAAACCGCGAGTTGCCCAGTGAGTTCTTGATCGTGCGGGGAGCGTTGTCCATCGACCTGAGAAATGCTGAGACATTTTCCAATGCACCCGGTTGGCCTCGCAGGTCACGCAACATCGTCTCGGCGATTTCACCCTGGTTCTGCGGCCTCGACAATGCACGGTAGTTGGTTGTCGCGGCAGCGTAGGGCAACGACTGTGCCTCCATTGCCTCGGTAAGCTGGCGGCGAGCCACGGACAGCCGATAGGCTTCCTCGGGGTCGCTCATGCGGATGCGCTCGATCCTGGCACTCAACTCGTTTTTGAACTGTTGCAAGTCCTGAACCGAACGGGTTGCGGGGATAGCCGGCATCGGCATCCCTGCTGCGTCCCTTCCGCCTGGACCACCCGGACTTCCAGCCGTGCGTCCCCTTGGAACAGGCTGACCGCCCGCGAAAGCGTTTGTCTGCTGTTGGCTGAACGCACGCTCGCCAGCGCGGGCGGCATTTCTTGCTTCCTCGCCAGCGATGATTGCTTCAAGTTCCGGGGTCAGGGTGATCCTGTCGGCGTCAGCGCGGGCGTAGTTGGCGGCTGTTCCAGCCTGACGCATTTCTTCCGCAGGCGACAACGGCACACGCCCACCTTCGGTAGCGACACCTGGGCGGGCAAGGCGGGCATGTCCTTCCAGCACGTTCTGGCGGGCAGCCGCGTTCTGCGCGTCCTGCATCAGCAGCGCATCGGCACCGGGACTGCGCCGAGCGCCTTCCTCGAGTGCCTTGAACTCGGGAAACAGTTCGGACGCGGCGCGACCGGCAGTTGGCGCTTCACCCGGAACAATCCCGCGTGTGCCCCGCAGCGCGGCGATGGCGGCAGCTGTGCGGTTGCCGAACAACTCGTGCAGCTTACTCGTTGCCGCGCCACGAGCGCCACCCATAACGTCCTGATATGCGTTGATCCCGAAGTTCGCAAGCCTGCCAGCACCCGTCAGAACAGGACCAAGAACGCCACCGAATGCTGCTCCTTCGCCGACATTCTCGCCGATCACCGCGTTCCCCGCCGCACCCGCCGCCGCACCTTCGGCAGCCGCCCTGACTGCAGCGTTGCGCCTCGCCACCAAGGGAACAGCACGGGTCAGTCTTGCCGCACCCATACCGGGAAGGAGGGTAGCCGCGACATCCGTAAAGAGATTCATTCCCTTGCCGGCGGCACTGTCGGCAATCGACTGTTTCAGAATCTCCACGTCCTGCTCGGTCGGCATGTAACCGTGCTTCTCGGCGAACTCGCTGACTGCCTGCGGAAGAAGGTGGTTGATCGCACGGGCGATCTTGCTGCCTGTGAGCGCGATGCCTGCCTTCAACGCCTGCCCGGTGTCAGCCTCCACCATCTTCTTCGCTTCAGCCGCGACAGGGGAAAGGGATGACTGTTTCGTGGCGGCGGGGGCAACGTCGTCATCCGTCCACGCGACATCTGCATCCGACCACGGCTGTTCGGAACCTGACTGTTTTCCCATGTTCGCTCTTACCTTTTGTGCGTATGCCTGTGTCTCGGGAGCATACCCCCGCTGTCCTTTCAGGACTGCACGGGTTGTCCCCTCGCCGGCATTGTAAGCCCGCAGCGCATCGTCGAGGTTGCCGAACTCACCGTGGAGTTGGGTCAGGTATTTCCGCGCAGCTTCCCGCGCACTCGGCTCGTGGAAGGGGTCTGCCAACCCGAACCTGCGGGCAGTCGCCGGCATGAACTGGTATGGACCCATCGCTCCGGCTTTTGACACGGCGCGGTCGTTGCCGCCGCTCTCTACCTTGCGGACGGCATTCAAAACCTCGTCGGTGATCGGCGACGGGGCGATGTCTGCGTCTGTCCAACTCATTCGATTGTCCTGCTACCGTCCGACCACTCGATGCCCGTGCGACCGTCCTTCAACGGCACGCGACGCTTGACTGTTTTCCCACCGTTACCGCCACCCGTGACGAGCTTGTTACGCGCAGCATTCACGTCGCGCAACAGGTTGTCCAACTCCCTGCCGAACTCTTTCTCGCTGAGAGTGGGGTCGATGTTCCCCGCACGGGCAGCAAACTTCGACCATTCCTTCTCGGTCACGGAACCAGGTGCAACACCTGCACGGCGAAGGTCTTCCAGACCCTTCGTCTGTAGGTATTCCTGCAAGTTCTTGATCTTGGACGCGGCATTCGACTTTTCTTGCGGAGAGAACGCGACCAACGCGGGAAGCCGTCCCTCTACCGCACCCACGGCAGCAGACAAATTCGGAGCGGCTTTCAGGTCGTTGACGATTTCTTCCAGGCGATTCAGGCTGCCGAGATAAGCGTCCTGCTGTGTGTTCTTCTTCTCGGTCGCGGCGTCGATCTTTTGCTGTGCCGCGTCCTTCTTGATGTCCAGTCCCTGCTGCTGAATGCCGAGGGTCGCCTGTTTGTAGGCGTTGTTGCCTTCGATCTGCGCTTGCAGGAGTGCGTTGCGGTCTTTCGCCAACTGTGCCGCCTGTTCAAGCTTGATCGCCTGTTCTTCCTTCCGGTCTTCCGCCCTCTGACGTGCCTCTTCCTCGCGCTGCGGAGCGGTCAGTGTTTGCTGGAGAGCGAACTGTTGCACACCCTCCATACCACGCGGCGCTTGCATCGCCCACGCCTGGTTCTCCATCGCCCGCTGTTTGGCGGACTTGAGGACAGACGTTGTGCCGGTCAGGGTGTCACCTGTTTCGGTCGGCCCTTCCAGTTCGACTGTCTTCTCGGTCGAGGCTTGCGGCACGGCATTCAACCAGTTCTGGCGTTCCTGCCCCATCCGCTGTTCCAGTCCGCGCTGGCCCTCTTCGGCACGGTTGGCAAGGATCGCGCCGCCGATGCTGGAGGCAATGTTACCAAGCGGATTGCCGACGATGAAGACCCTACCACCACGGTATCCGCCGCCGATGTCGTTGGACATACCTTTGTCCCGGAGCGCGTTGGCGAACGCCATCTGCCGCTTGAGGGCTTCGGCTTCCGCATCGTAGATGGGGGAGATAGTGCCTGCCATGATGTCTCCTTAGAACCCGAATGCCGCCGCAACGCCCGCCACCGTACCGATGGTACTCAACGTGTTGGACCTGTCGGCATTGCCGGCGTTGGCCTTGTCCATCTGCGCGTTGTAATTGCCTTGCGCAGCGCCCATCAGGTCCGGGGTGTTGTAAGCGCCGGTCTGCCCGAACTGATTGAACTGCGGCGTGCCCATCGACTGCCCAAGGCCCATCAACCCCTGCATCTGCGCAAGGTTCGCACCCCGCTGTTGCAGGATGTCGCTGATGCCCTGCTGGCGCAAACCCATCTGCTGATTGAACATCTGGTTGCCCTGCTGGATGCCTGCCTGCGCGCCCATCATGCCGCTGCGGGCGCGGGCGTCAGCCAACTGTTGGTTCATGGTCGTGCCGGCACGGCTACCGAACTCGGGAAGCCCCATTGCAGCGGCCCGTGCCCGTTGCGCATTCTCGGCGTTGGCCAGGCCCGGCTCAGCAAGCTGGTTGTAGAGGTCGGTTGCCTGCTGGTTGAACTGCCCAACAGTCGGAGCTTGCGGCACACCGGAGAAGTCGATCTGGCTCGTGTCAAAGCCGCCGAGCATCCCGCCAGCCATGTTGGCGATCTGCTGCTGGTTCGCCTGTTGCTGGTTGAAGATGTCCTGCTGCGGCTGGTTCAGCGCACTGGTCTGCGTCCACTGGCCCGTGGTCGGGTCTTGGCTCCATGATAAGCTGCCGAACTGGTTCTGCTGATTCGGACGGTTGGCCTGGAGCGCAGCGCTCCATGACTCTTTGCCAAGCGCAGCTTGCTGGTTGGCCAGCGAGGCGTAGTCAGGTGCTTTCGGGGTCTTGGTGCTCTTGCCCATTTCCATCTCCAAGAAAACGGCACTGCTTGGCCGTCATCGAGTAAACAATCAAATCCTCGCAGGAGTAGTAGTCTTTGAGGACTGTCTCCTGCACAAAG
>JBDKTJ010000177.1:0-20218 GCA_039698075.1 Thermoguttaceae bacterium
TGCGACTGGTCGTTTCGATCGCCAAAAAATATCGCAACCGCGGCCTGAGCTTCTTGGATTTGATTCAAGAGGGCAACGCCGGTCTGATGCGGGCCGTGGACAAGTTCGAGTATCGCCGCGGGTTTAAATTCTGCACCTACGCCACGTGGTGGATCCGTCAGGCGATCACCCGCGCCGTGGCCGATCAAAGCCGAACCATCCGCATCCCCGTCCACATGGTCGAGACCATGTCGCGGGTGCGCAACGTTTCGCGGAAGCTGTTGCAGAAGTTGGGCCGCGAGCCCACGATCGAAGAGACGGCCAAGGCCAGCGAAACCTGCGTCGATGAAACTCGCCGCGTGCTGGCGATGAGCCGTTATCCGATCAGCCTCGACCGTCCGGTCGGCAACAGCGAAGACAGCCATTTCGGCGACTTGCTGCCCGACGGCGCGGCCCGAAGCCCGGCGATCGGCGCCACGCAAGGAATGCTTCGCGGGCGGATCGCCAAAGTGCTGAAAACGCTCAGCTACCGCGAACGCGAAATCATCAAGCTTCGCTACGGTCTGGGCGACGGCTACAGCTACACGCTGGAAGAGGTCGGACACATTTTTAAGGTCACCCGCGAGCGGATTCGTCAGATCGAAGCCAAGGCAGTCCGCAAGCTCCAGCAACCCTCGCGCAGCCAAGAGCTGGTCGGGTTCCTCGACTAGGCCGTGTTTGTAAGTTCGCTTTCAATAACCGCTTGCGACGTTGCACCCCAAGCAACGTCCCAAGCGGTTTTTCTTTTCCAAAAATCCGTGGTTCGCTCGATTGACTATTTTGCAAGAGTTGGTAGATTAGTGTGAGTTACCGTGTGCGTTGGTGGTCGGAATCCGATCCTAAAGGGTTCCGACGAACAGGGAACACCGGTGCAAAACCGGGGCGGCCCCGCCGCTGTAACCGAGGAAGTAGGACGGCCCATTCTTTAGAAGGACCATTGCCGCAGTTTCGATTGCGGTGAGAAGGTCGGGCCGGCCCGAACTCGGAAGCCAGAAGACCTACCAGCGCGTGACCTGCGGCTCAATGCGAGGGAGAGAAGCCGCACGGAAAGTCGGGTTGCAGGAACTCGCGTCAGATCGGTCGTATTTCGTTGCGCCGCCGCGTCGCCGTATTCGGTTTCGTTTCGGGCTGCAACAGAAAAAAAACTGGCCGATCGCGCGGGACACAAATCATGCGCCATCGTGCCAACATCGCGCGAAACAGCGGTTTTTCGCTGGTCGAACTGCTGGTGGTCATCACGATCATCGGGCTGTTGGTCGCGCTGTTGTTGCCGGCGGTCCAATCGGCCCGCGAAGCCGCCCGACGTGCGCAATGTTTGAACAATCTCCGTCAAATCGGCATCGGTTTGCACAACTATCATGAAGCCCACGGCTGCTTTCCGCCAGGTTGCTTGGGCTACGGCGCGAAATACGGCAACAAATGCATCGCGTGGTCCGTCTTTTTGTTGTCCTATATCGAGCAAGAGAACATCCAACAACAGTTCCACTTTGATAAGAAGTTCAGCGACCCGGAGAACAGCCAAGCAACGCATCAGGTGGTCTCGACGTATATCTGTCCGAGCACCAGCCAACTTTGCTCAGGACGATTCGGAAGCGTCGTGCTCCAACAGGACAGCAGCGGCACGCTGAGTTCAATTTCGGGAATGGGGTGCACAGACTATGGCGGTATGAACGGGTGGTCTTACTTTTCCGGTCCGAAAAAGGGCACATCCGAGCCGGGGGTCATGGCCTACAATCGCGTCGTCACCATCGCGGAGATTCAGGATGGCACATCCAACACCATTATCGTAGCCGAAGACACCGGCCGCGGGGCCGGCGATGGCGTGGATGGAGAATGGCCGGATGGCAGAAACATCTTTGATCAATCAGGCCCCATCAACGTCCTACAGATCAACGAAATGTGGAGCGATCATGTGGGCGGCGTGAACGCCGCGTTTTGCGACGGCGCCGTTCACTTCCTAAATGAACTGCTTGACGTAGACGTTCTACGCGCCTTGTGCAGCCGTAGCGGTGGGGAAATTGTTGATAGCCGTATTGATTGATAGCCACTTGGAGGCAGCGTTTTTTGAGAAGGAGTCACTTTATGAACAGCTTAATTGGGCGAAGTGTTTTAGCGCGGGCCGCGTATCTGTTCCTCGCTTTGGGTGTGGTCTTGGCGTTTTGCGCGTTGGCAGGAACGATCCATGCCGCAACCCTGGATGATCTCCAGTTCGAGGGATCCTATGGAACGGGCAGCAACAGGGCGGCGTTGGTGGTCGATTTTTCTTCGGGAGACGGCGTGATTGACAGTTTTGCATTTGAGGTATGGTTTAACACGCCAACAATCACGGGCTTCCAGTTGCTGAATGATGTTCGAAATGGCACATCAAACGGCTTCCAATACACCACCGGCTATGGCGGAGGTTTTGTGCAGAGCATGTCGTACATGGGACGACAGATGACATCTGACGACGAGACCGGCATGAGCTTGATGTATTGGACGAGCAACAATGCAGGTACGTCGTGGAATTTGGGATGGGATCCCTTGGCCGATACGGTCTTAAGCAACAACGACTCTCTTGGCTGGCTATCCCAAATCATTTTCTGGGATTCGCCCGACGGCAAGAATTGGTACTCAGATCCACCGGAAAGTGAATGGCTGCAGCCGGTTGCCCCTTTGAAATCGGCGCCGGAGCCTTCGGTCATCGTTCTGCTGCTGACCGGCCTGGCGGCCGCCGCTTGGCGTTGGCGACGGAAACGATAACAAACCATTTCAGCGTCTTGCACGATAGCCAGGAGGCTGTTAATCCCAGGCCTTTCTTTGTAGCATTGTGCATATCCCTGAACTTTCCGTCACGGAGGATCAGAAACCATGTCCGGCTACGTCCACGTTTACACCGGCAACGGCAAAGGCAAAACCACGGCGGCGCTCGGACTGGCGATTCGGGCGGCCGGCGCCGGCTGGGACGTCTTTTTCGCCCAGTTCGCCAAAGGCATGGCCAGCAGCGAACTGACGGCCCTGGCCCGATTTGAAGACCATATCACCGTGCGGCAGTACGGCTGCCCCAACTTCATCAATGGCGAAGGCCCCGCCAGCGACGACATCGAACGAGCCCGGCGCGGGCTGGTCGAATGCCGCGAGGCGATCACGTCGGGCCGCTATCGGCTGGTGATTCTCGACGAGGCAAACCTGGGGCCCGTGCTGAAACTGTTCAGCGTCGACGACCTGCTGGGGCTGGTCGCCGCGCGGCCGAACGATGTCGAACTGGTGCTGACCGGCCGTCACGCCGACGCGCGGCTGTTGGAACGGGCCGACTTGATTACCGAGATGCGGGAGGTGAAGCACTACTTCCAGCAAGGCGTTTTGGCCCGTCCGGGAATCGAGCAGTAACCAGCAAGCGAAAAAGAAGAACTCCTTCGATTTCTACTTGATTCGCTTATAGACTTGCAACCCTTCCGGCGACTTATTAAAAAGCTTGTCGCCTTCCGGAGACGTCAACAGCGCGGTCAGCTTCTCCGGCGTGTCGGTAAAACACACGCTTTGGCCAATCGTGGAGTCCTTCTTGCCGATTTCGCCTTGGATCGTTCCGGCCTCGATCGCTCGGCGTTTGGCGTCTTGATCCATGTTCCAGAGGGTCAGGACGTCGTCTTGAATTCGATATTTCAAGATGAAATAGCCATGGACCAATTCCGGGTTCCAGCCGTTCTTGGTCAGCAGGTCGAGTTTTTCGTCTTCCGTGACGACCACATTGAGATACCGATTTTTTCCGATGCTCGTCGGAAAGGCCAAAATCTCGGTGGGGCGTTCGATCGAGCCATCCTTATCCTGGTTGATCAACACCAATCGCAACACGCCGGCGGGAAACTTGCCGGACGCCGCCCCAACATGGCAGTATTCCACTTGTCCGTCGTCGTGAGTCATCCGCCAAACGCCCTTCAACGCCGGATCGGCCTTCGACGTTTTCGGAGGGCACAGCGGGTTTTTCGAATCGATGCACGAAGCCATCAAGAAGCAAAACACCGGAAGCAACCATAAACCGACAATTCGACGCGACCTCATGGCAACACCTCTCGACATGGGAAGACGGCAACCAAAACCCCTATTCCCTCTAACGCGAAAATCCGCTGAAATTATAACGCTCCGAGTCCGTTCCGTGCCAGAGGGAAAGGGGGCAACGTCGGTCTTGCAGGCCGCCTCAAGCCGACTGGTCCGCCGACGCGACCGGCATCCGATTCCGCATAGATGCCATCCGGCCAATGTGATAACATATTGAGACTCCACCAGTTAACGCCGGGGGGGTCGTCGGCGGAAGACCAGTTTCGCAGGAAAAACTCAGAATCGCCGTCGTGCAGTCGAAAATCAATACTATGGCATCCGCTTGGATCCAAAATCCGCTGATGAAGGCCCTCCGGCGAGAACCGGCCCCTTGGACGCCGATCTGGCTGATGCGTCAGGCAGGTCGCTATTTGCCGGAATATCGCAAGCTGCGCGAGTCCGTGTCGTTTCTGGATCTGTGCAAAACGCCCGACCTGGCGGCCGAAGCGACCGTCCGCACCGTCGAACGATTGGGCGTCGACGCGGCCATCGTGTTTTCCGATCTGCTGCTGATTCTCGAGCCGATGGGCATGACGTTGGAGTATTCCAACAGCAAGGGGCCCGTGCTGCACAACCCGATCGGCGAACCGGCCGATGTCGAACGCCTTGCCGAGTTGGAGACCGTCGAACCGCTGGGCTTCGTGATGGAAACGGTCCGAAAATCCAGAGCGGCCCTGCCTGAAAACGTGCCGCTGATCGGATTCGCCGGCGCTCCGTTCACCTTGGCCGCCTACGCCACGGAAGGCGGATCGAGCCGCGACTACCGCCGGACGAAGTCGCTGATGTTCAACGACACCGGCGCGTGGGACGCCCTGATGAGTCGCCTGGCCCGCGCCGTGACGCTTTATGTCAACGCCCAGATCGACGCCGGCTGCCAGGTCGTCCAACTGTTCGACACTTGGGCAGGCTGCCTGAGTCCGGACGACTATCGCAGCTACGTGTTGCCACACACCCGATCGGTCATCGAGTCGATCCGATCCGGCGTGCCGGTGATTCATTTTGCCACGGGCAATCCGTCGCTATTGCCGCTGCTGGGCGAGGCCTTCGGCAAGAAAAAGCCGCGTCCGGCGGTGATCGGCGTCGATTGGCGCATCCGGCTCGACGACGCTTGGCGCGCGATCGGCCACGACAAGGCGATTCAGGGCAACTTGGACCCCACTGTGTTGTTGGCATCCCCGATCGAGATTCGCCGCCGGGCCAAAGAGCTTTTGCATCAAGCGGCATGTCGGCCCGGCCACATCTTCAACCTCGGTCACGGCGTGTTGCCGCGGACGCCGGTCGAAAACGTTCTGGCGTTGATCGAAGCCGTCCACGAATTCAGCAGTCGATAACGACGATTTCTCCGCAAAGTCAGCCCTTCCTACCACACGACTTGATCGATTACCGAGACTCTGAGCGATTTGTTGTTCACGCGGCGCGGCGTCGAAAAAATTCTGCATTTTCGCCGTAAATTCCTCAAGTCGTTCTTTGACTTCTCTTCGGCATCGGGCATATAAAGGGTGTCGGGAACAACGCGAGTTCCTAAGGCCTCTTCTGAAGGCCGCGCGTTGTCACTTCGGAAAGTCAGATGCAAGCGAGTGTCTCATCATGATTCGCGCCATCGGACCGCTGCGCTATGCTTGGACGTACACGCGGAGTGTGAGGCTGCCGCGATCCGGTCCGCCTGCGGGGGCGCCGGCCGAACAGCTCAGCGCCCTTGTACGCCGCCGCCGGTTGCGAGTGCAACAGGAAGACCTGGAGGCGGGACTGGTCGACTACGAGGCGATTCCGCCGTATCCGTATCGACCGCGTCCGCCGTCGTAGCGCGTCCCTTGGCGGGACCCGTCGGGTTGTGTTTCTTCACACTTTTTCGGAGGAGGACTTTTGCTGATCGTCGTCGGGCCGCTTTCCCTTTTCCTCTAGAAAAAAAGGAGTCTGTGATCGTCGATTCCGTCAGCACTCGAAACGACGCGTTTTCTGCTTTTGGACGGTTTGCCATTTCGCGGGCCTTTGTCGGCCATCCGAGCCGCGGCCTCAATGAGCGCGCATAAGCGCGTCGCACGTCCAAGCGGCAAACGCGTCGGTATTTTTTCTTGATGAAACTCACCACGGAGACACGGAGAACACCGAGAAGCAGAAAAAAATGTACGCTTGCAGGCCACCATCTGGCGCACGTCGCACCCCTGTGCAAGGTCGTCGCATTTCCGAGAACGTCGCCATGGTCATAAATTCCTATCCCTTTTGCCCTTCTGTCTCAGTGTTCTCCGTGTCTCCGTGGTGAACCCAGCGCTGCCGTGCTAGGAAGGACCAAAAAACGGATGGCGGAAGGCCGGTAACCAGGCGCTTCGGCCATGCACCACCCGACATGATTTACCTGAGCGCCAATACTGCTTCCGTCGCCCGGTTGACCGTCGCTTCCGCCTCCAAAAACTCCGCCCCGCGAACAATCTCCGCGCCGCGGCGCAACTCGGCCAACAGATCGCCGAGCAGTTCGCGTTCGAGCCACTGGGCCAACCAAGCGGCGCGCTGTCGGGCGTACTGCGATTGAAGCCGGCGAAACAACCGTCCGGCCGCTTGACGAACGCCCTCGCCGGCCCCGGTCAGAAGAGCCTCGCCGCCGCCCGTGATTCCTCCGGCGATCGCCGCTTCCGTGGCTGCATGGCCGACGACCGTCGTGGCAGCGGCCTGCGCGGCCGCCTGGCCCACCAAATCGCCCGCAACATGTAGGCCCGTGAAAAACAACCCCACCGTGAGCACCGGTCTCGCAACGGCCGCCGCGTGGTCAAGCGACTGCAAAAATCGGACGGCCCGCGGACTTTCGCAGCGCCACCGATCCAATTCCTCGCGTAAAAAGTCACGATACTGTTGATCGACGGCCGGCAGACTTTTTTGCGCCGCCTCGACCTCGGCCAGCAACTCGGCTCGGGCCCGCCCGCTCAACAGTCGTTGCAGTCTCGGCCGCAACGTCTCGTTGCCAACCTGCGACAGCCGATCCAATTCGTCAAGCAGTTTTTCGACGGCCAACACGACCGCCTCGCGCTGCTGACGCCCGAACGCCTCCAGCGGATCGGACGGCGGACCGGCCATCGCATTCCACGCCGCCCGGACCGGCCAGGTGGCGCCGCGTCCCAGCGTGCGGTAAAATCCGTGAATCTGCCGCGACCACGGCTGCCTCGCTTCGTCCCACCAGCGACGGATTTCATCGACCAACACGCAGGTCGGAAGAGTCGGCCAGGCGACTCGCGCCATCTCGCCGGCTTCCAACGCCGACGCCGCCGAGTCGAACGATCGGGCCGCCGTGCGGATCGCCTCCAAATAGGCCGGCGCGCCGCGATGCGGATCGAACACGCGACGCAGCGCCCCTTGAAACGTTTGAATCTTGATCTCGTCAAACCGGAGCGACGCCAAGTCGTCGCGCGGATTGGCCGGTTGAGTCGTTCGACCCGACTCCGCCGAGACGGCGAAAAACGGCAATTGCAGCGATTCGGCCGCCCGACGATCATAAGGGACCACGTAGACGAGCGACGGGCTGGCGCCGGTGTGCTCGCAGAACGTC
Organism: Thermoguttaceae bacterium; assembly: GCA_039698075.1. Lineage (GTDB taxonomy): Bacteria > Planctomycetota > Planctomycetia > Pirellulales > Thermoguttaceae > JAJFVC01. The sequence continues at coordinate 7,628 of JBDKTJ010000177.1, forward strand.
GCAAGCCACTGCGGCCAATAGTCCCGATCGGACTCCAAGTCGCATTGATTGAACACCACGACGATCGGCTTTTGGGCCTCGACCGCTTCGCGGAAGAACTCTTTGACCGCCGCGTCGTTGTATTTCTGCTGCGTCAACACCGCCACCAACACGTCGGCCGATTGGCGAATCGCCCGGGCGCGGTCCCAATTGACCGTCGCGTCGGAATCGACGTCGGGCGAGTCCAGCAACAACAGCCGCGGCGGCATCGTCGGTCCGATGCGCCAAAAAAGTCGGTTCTCCGGCGAATCGTTCAGCGCTTCATCAGGCGACCGCCACCGGCACAGCACGAACGACTCGAACAGCCGCTGCAACAACCGTGGATCGGCCAAATCGGGCGGCGCCAGACACACGGGATGCTTCGTCCCGGCGGCCAGCGGACTGGAAGCGCTCGCCCGATCGCCGGCCAGGTGATTGAAAAGGACGGACTTGCCGATGTTCGTTCCGCCGACGATCGCAACGACCAACAGCGGCGGCAGATCCAACTGGGTCAGCAACTTGCGATGGAGCAGATCGAACCACTCGCTGCCTTGCGGCGACGCCACGCCCACCGCCCGCGCCGACGGCTCCAACGCGGTCAGCGCTCGGTCGAGCCGTTGCATCTCGGCGGCAAACGATTGGTAGGTCGGCATGATGGGCGTCCAACAAATCGCAGGCTTTCAACCGCTGATTTCTGTCGATGCGTGAGGCAAGGCAAATCATCGAGAGAAGAAATTGCAGGAAACCGACAATTTTGCATTCTACTTCGCCGCATCGCCGGATACTAGACAAGGCTCCCCGTTTGCATTACGATTTCGGCATCATGGCAAACGCTGAAACGCTCGTCACCGTCGCCACTTATAACGAAATGGAAAATCTGCCTCCGTTGGTCGAGGACATTTTTCACTTCGCCCCGAAGGTCGATCTTCTGGTGATCGACGACCACTCGCCCGACGGCACCGGCGATTGGGTCGATCGGAAGCAAGCTGAGGATCCTCGCGTGGCCTGTCTGCACCGTCCGGGCAAGTTGGGACTGGGCACGGCCACGGTGGCCGGCATGCAATACGCCATCCAGCACGGCTACCATTACGTGCTGAACATGGACGCCGATTTCAGCCACCCGCCCAAATATCTTCCGGCGTTGTTGGCCGGCATGGATCCGCCCGACGGACCGCCGATCGACGTGATGATCGGCTCACGCTACGTCGCCGGCGGCGGAGTCGAAGGTTGGCCGCTGCATCGTCGGTTGATGAGTCGGGCGGTGAATTGTTACGCGCGTCGCCTGCTCCGACTGCGGCCCCACGATTGCAGCGGGGCGTTTCGGTGCTATCGAACAGCGACGCTCGCGCGGCTCGATTTCAACGCCATCCGAAGCCGCGGCTATTCCTTTCAAGAAGAAATCCTTTGGCGGCTGAAACAACTCGGCGCCCGATTCGGCGAGAGCCCCATTGTGTTCGTCGATCGACAGCGAGGCGTCTCGAAGATTGACGCCGGCGAGGCGACGGCCGCGCTGAAAATCATTTTTTCACTCGGGCTGTTCGGACGCTAGTACGCGTTCCAACGTACAATGCGCGGATGCTCTTCCGCGAAAATGGCGCATCGTTTCCCTCAAAACGTTCCAACCGCTTGCGATTTCACAAGAATTCTTGGCAAAACGACATGACTTGCCAAGCGTTTACAAAATCGTAAGCGTTCTTGGGTCATCCCGCCTTCGCATAGAGAAACGGCTCGGATTCTTCTTCCAACGACTCGCCGGCGTCGGCGCGGACGATGGCCTGCACTTGCCCGCCGGGCAACACTTGATAGCCGATGCCTCGCCAATGAACATAGCGGCCGAACGCCGAGCTGACCACGCCGATCCAATGGGCAAACTCGACCAACGGGTTGGCCCAAACGTCAAGCCGGCGAAGTTGCCTGGAATCACCTTCCCAGTACGGAAAATAGGTCCGCACAAGGTCTTGCCGCAACCAACCGCGGCAGACCGTCACCAGATAAAGCGTGACGCTGACGGCGATCGGAATCCACGGCGACGGCGATCCGGTCACCAAGCTGAGGGTCAGCACGGTCAGATTGCCGATCCAGATGAGATTGGAAAACGTGGTCGCCAACAGCGAAAAGAGCCACCAATCGTAGGTGTACAGCCGGGCGATTAAGTATTGGCGGCGGATAAACGACATCGCCTCGCCCATCGAGGCGTCCAACGGCGACGCGACGACGCAGGCCGGTTCAAACCGCACCTCGAGCCCACGACTCCGCATCAACTGACTGGCCACCAAATCGTCGCTTAGCGTGCGTTGCCAGGCTTCGCGCAATTCAATCGTGTCGAACACATCGCGGCGGATCGCCCAGGAACCGCCCCAGATCAAATGATGGCTGCTGCGGGTCAGGAACGACATGACGTCGCAGTTCATGCTGTAGACCAACGCATTGGCGACCGTCGACCGGTCGGGCGTGAACCAGCGATAACCGGTCACCGCGCCTAAGTTCGGACGATCCAGCCGGGAAACCAGCGCCCGAAGCCACTCGGGCCGAGGACGCGCATCGGAATCGACGAACGCCAAGTATTTGATGCGTTGGGAAAGATGCTCGGTGGCCACTAGCAGGTTGTGCACCTTTTGGCCGCAATCGGCGGCGCGGCCCGCCACGACAATCTTCGCCGGCACCCAGGGATGCTTGGACATCGCGTGCCGGATGGTCTCGTAAGCCGGGTCGTCGATGTTCTCGACGATGAACGTCACCTCGTAGTTGTCAAAATCCTGACGCAGGATCGCCCGCAGATTGGCCGCCAGATCCAAATCAAGCCCTTTGCACGGCACGAACAGCGCAACCCGTCCGTCAGGTTGATGCCGCGAGAGATTGCGCATGCAACTGCGGACGTAGCGACGGTGCTCCCACGTCAGCAACGCCAACAGCAGCGATTCGATGACGATCGCGGCGGCCAACACCAGATAAGCCGTGACCCCATACGCTTCCATGCGAGTCCTCGTGCATGTCGCCACAGGTCGGGCGACCGATTTCGACGCGTCCTGCGTACCGCAAGACCCGAATACGATCCTGTCGGGCGAAAAGGATACCGAAAAATCACGGCCAGGGTCAAGAGCAACCGTGGGGGGGAAACGCCAACATGGGGGATGAGAACCCTATCGCGTGGAACTTCGCCTATGCCAACATCACGCCCATGATTCAAGCAAACATCAATAATCCCCGTCGCCCGTGCAATTGAACTTGACCTTCAGGGCGACAGGCTTCACAATCCAGCCCATCATGTACATTTTGACGCGCTACGTCATTTGGGAGGTGCTGAAAATTTTTCTGGCGGCGCTGGCTGCGCTGACGTTGGTCGTCACTTTTGGCATGGGTGTGCAGGAAGGTTTCAAACAAGGACTGCCCGGCACGGTTATGCTCTTCACCATGCCGTTCATACTCCCGCAAGTTTTGGGCATCACGATCCCGGCGTCCATGCTGTTTTCGGTGTGCAGCGTTTTCGGCCGCATGACCGGCGCGAACGAAGTGGTGGCGTTGAAATCGCTGGGCATCAGTCCGATGGCCGTCGTTTGGCCGGCGATCGTGTTGGCCAGCTTTTTGAGCTTGGGCACGGTGTGCATGTACGAGGTTGCGGCCACCCAGTGCAAGCCGACCATTCAGCGCATCGTCGCCGAATCGGTCGAGGACATCGCCTACAGCATGTTGCAGAGGAACCACTCGTACGATTGCGACCAACTGACGATCACGGTTCGTGATGTCATTAATCCAAAAAAACGAGGCGAAAGCCAAAAACTGATCGATCCGACGATCACGATCAAGGGTTCCTCGAAGATCATCCTGCGGTCGGCCGAGGCCGAATTGCACGCCGATCTGAAGGCCCACGTCCTGCGGATCGTCTGTCGCCGAAATAACGTTGATATTCAGCAGCAAGGGACGAGCAAAATCGGAATGAAGTTCCCGGGAACCGAGGAATATTCCGTACCGATCGTCGTCCCGCCGCCCGATCGGTATCACCAAGATTGGGTTGCGACGAGAAACGTGCCCGCCCTGGTGGCCGAACTCGAGGCCGGCGTGCGACACTTGGAGCGGCTTCGAGAAGCCAACCGGGCCCTCGGCAATCCACCGTCGCCGAAGGACGCGGACAAGATCACCGAGCAGCGACAGCGGATTTATCGATTGCGGGCCGAGTCGTATCGTCGCTGGGCCAACGGATTCACTTGCTTATGCTTCGCACTGCTCGGTACGCCCGTGGCCATGCTTTGGCGTCATGCCGATGTGCTGACCAATTTCTTCGTCTGTTTCCTGCCGATCTTGGCCATCTACTACCCTCTGTTGATGCTTAGCCAAGGGCTTTCAACTTCCGGCGTGGCGCCGCCGATTTCATTTTGGACGGCCAACGTGTTGATCTCCATTCCCGCCGTGCTTTTGCTGCGCAGGATCGTGCAGCACTAAACAGTTTCTGTTGCCGAAAAGGTTGGGTGCCATGCTTGCTAAGCGAGCGTAGCGAGACAGCAAGCATGCTTGCCGCCTTATCATGCCCACGACAAGCGTGGGCATGGCACCCAATTTTTCTAAATTGCACAGGATACAAGCAGCCATTTTTGACGCACTACACTAAAAGCGCAGCTCCATCCGGTCCTCGCCCAAGATCGTGTTCGGAAAGACGGCCCGCGCCGCCGCCAGCCCGACCGGATCGTCCGCAGACGCCGTCGGATCGAAATGAACCAGCACGAGCCGTCCGACGCCGGCTCGCCGGGCCAATTGAGCCACGGCGGTCGTGTGGCTGTGGCCCAATTTCGCGGCTCGCTCCGACTGGGCGTCGTTGCAGTAGCATTCGTGCACCAAAAGATCGACCCCTCGCAAGGCATCCGCGTAGTCGGCGTCCGGCGACGCCGTCGTGTCCGTCACGTAAGCCATCGAATGACCGGGCCAATCGAGTCGGTAGCCCACCGAGCCGCCCCGATGTTTCAACGGAAAATGGGTCAGCCGACCTCCCTGGGCCAACGGCGTCTCGGCCGCAAGCGTCCGAAACTCGCACGGCGGGGCGACGGGAAACAGCGGCGCGGCGAACAGATGCGTTTTCAACGCCGCCAGTTGGTCGGCCGACGCATGGATCGTCACGCGCCGCAGCGGATGGGCGTCCTCAACGCTGAACAAGAACGTCAGTCCGATCACGTGGTCCAGATGAACGTGACTGAGAAAAATATCTAGCTCCGGCCCGGTCAGATACTCCGCGGCCCGATAGACCGCCGTGCCCGCATCGAGCATCACGCCGCATTCCGGCAGCAGCAAACAAGCGGTTTGCCGAGCGTCGTTCGGATGGTAGCCGTTCGTGCCAAGCAGGAGAAGTCGCATGAAATTGTCCGTTGTCCGTGATCCGTCATCCGTATCGGGCCGCTATTATTTCTTCGGTTGCAATAGACGATCGAGTTGCTTGTTCAACTCGCCTTCGATCAGCGAGCCGGCGGCCTTTTGCAAAAACTTTCGGTTCAAGTCAGTCATGGTCTTTTGGTCGAGCTGCGGTTTGCTGAGCGTGCCGTGAATCGGGATGCGGAGCGTCTGATTGCGCATCGCCTGCGACAACGCCGGATTTTTTTCGAGCCATTTCGGCGGCACGGGCAGTTCCGCCATGATGGCAAGCTCTTGATCGGCCAGTCCCACATAGCCATACGTGCGAATGGTGAACTCCGGGAACACCAACTCCAACCCTTGATGATAAACACGACCGTTGACCATCTGAAACGTCACGACCGATTCTTGCCGAAGCCGGGCCGACGTCTCGCGGCTCAAAAACACCGACAACACCCGCGTCAACGGTCCGGGTCCGACCTCGATCGAATGGACCGTGAACCGTCCGGTCAACTCGCCCGACGCCGGACGACTCAACGGAATGCGGCACGGAGGCCGACCGTCTTTGTCGTCCAAGTCGAGCGAGAAAGCGCCTTGCACGGTGGCCGCGTCGGCCAACACGGGGGCGACGTATTTCAGGCCCGACGCACACATCCGTCCGTCCACTTGAATCCGCTCGGCCAGCGGACCCTTCGGCAACAACAGTTCCATCGGACTGGCCGCGACGCGCACGCTGGGCGCAAGCCGCAGCCGTCCGCTGCCAAGGGCCAGATCGAGCGGCGCGATTTGCACGATGCCGTTGGCCATCGCGGCTTTCAATTCGCCGGGCCCCAACCTGACGCCGTACAGGTCGGCCGAATCCCACCGCACGCCCACGCCCGCCTGCCCGGCTGACCACGAGAGCGGCCCCCGATACCACGCCGGCGACGAGCCGCGTCCGATCACGCGCACGTTCGGGCCCAGATAGGGCCGGAGCAGCAAGGCCAACCGTTCTAGATCGTAGTTGATTTGCGCATCGATTTGCGCGTTTTCGACGCCTGCGGCCGGCGCCACGCGACCCGCCGCGTTGGCCGCCAACACGGTGGAGCTCAGCTCGCACTGATCGACTTGCATCGCGCGGGTCCGGGCGTCGTAAGACCCTCGGCCGACCAGTCGCACTTGCGGCTCTTTGAACTGCTGGCCCGACGCGTCGACCACGGCCAGATTGGACACCTCGTTGACGGTCTCGCCGGAAATCGTGCCGCCGGTTTGACGCACTTGAACCCAACCGCTGACCTGCCCGACGATTTGCCAGTCGGATTGCTGATTGGGGGCCGCAAACCATCGACGCACGCGGGCGGCGTCGCCCTGATATTTCACCGCGCCGCTGAGTTGCAGTGGTCCTTGCTCGGGCATGGCCAACACGACGTTGTTCACCAAAATCATCGCGCTGGGGCACACCACGCTGGCCGGCTCGATTTGCAGACGACGTCCGGCCCGATCGAACGCCCCGACCAGCGTAACCTCCAATTGGGACTCGTCGGCGTTCAGCCACGGCGAGGCCACGCGCAACGGTTGAACGGAAATCGCGGCCTGCCGCACATCGACGCCGTTGGACGAGGCCGTGCCAACCAATTTCAGCGTGTAATTACCCTCCAACCGGCAGTCTTTGGTGTCCAACATCGCGGCCAGTCGGCCAGGCCAGTTTCGCAATTGACCGGTCGCTTCGAGATGGACGGGCCACGCGCCGCCGTCGCGCAAATTGGCGACCGGCTGCAAGAGCCGCGCGTCGAGCCGATCGACCGCCGTCTTGACGTTCAGCGTTGCCGAGTCGATTCGCGTTTCGACGCCCAAGTCGGTTTGCCCTTTGGCCGAGGCGAACGCGATCAAGTCATCCTCGCGCCAAAACGGTCGATCGGTCGGACCGATCTGAAAATTGCGCAGCCGCACTTCGGCGTCGGCATCGAATTGCCGCTGCGGCGTGCGATGCCACGCCAGATTGCCCCAGCCTTCGCCGGAAAACTGGTGCTCGCCGAGGTCGACGAACTGGCCCAACTGGTCGGACAACTGCTTGAGGTCAAAACTCCACGACGCGTCCAACTTGTCGGAGGCGCCGGCGGCGTTGATCTTCAGAAAGTCCGACTCGCACCGCAGCCGATCGACCGCCAGTCCGGACGCGGCCTGATGGGCTTCCAACAAAAGCGACAACGGCTGCCGCCAAGTGATGGACCGGCCCGACGCCACGGCCGCCAGACGATCAGCCTCGACGCGAGCCCGCCATTTCATGCCTTCCGGAGCGGATTGACTGGACAACGCCACCTGCACCTGGCCCGATTGAACGTCGACTTGCCGCCGCAGCCGCAACGTGGCCGGCAGCATGTGGGCCAGCCGGGCCAGATCAATTTGGCCGTCGAGTTGGCCCTGCAACCGCGCGAGGCAATCGGCCGAGAAGCCGTTCTTTTCGTCCCACGAGACAACGCCCGACAACGACGCGCGGCCCAAATCGCAATCGACCGACGACGGCTGTATTTCCAATCGTCCGGCCCTCCAGACCGCCTGGCACGCGCCGTGAAAACGTTCCAGTTGCACCACATCGGTTTGCAGCGAGGGCGAGGCGAACGACCCGGCGTCGATCCGCACATCGGCCCGCACGCGATTGGCGTCGGAAGCCGTGCCGCCCCACGCGACGTCCAACTCGGACGAAAGCCGCCCGGAAAGCGTCGTGCCGGGCGAACATCGCGAAGCCACGGCGCGGAACATCGCCAGCGGCACGCCCTTGGCGCGAAGCTTTACGGTGCCGTCGCCGCCCGAACGTTTTGAGAGTTTCAGGTTGGCCGACAACTCGCCGACGTTGGCCCCGTCGGGAAACTGACCGGCGATTTCGGCCTGCACGGGGCCATCTCCGCCGTCGAGCATCTCGAAGGCCGCCTTCAAGTTTTTTGCCGTCCAGGTGCGCCGGGTCCGTTCGTCGAGAAGTGCAATCTCGCCGCCGGACACATCCAGGGCGAATCGCCACGACGTCGACGAGCTGTTTTTCTCGGCTGTCTCGGGCGAGGGACGTGCCGTAAGATATTTTGCGACCAGATCCTCGACGTTGCTGCCGTTGTCGCGCACCGCCAGCGAAAGTTTTGGATCGTTCAGATGAAACCGGCCGAGATTCTCGCGATTCCAAAGCAACCCGACCAGCCACCGCTGGCTTTGAATCGAAGCCGCCGCAAGCACGGTCGCGCCATCGCGATCCTTCAGTTCGACGTTTTGCGCCTCGATCGGCGAAAACCAACCCAACGAAGCGTCGCCGATCGAAACCGATCCGTCCAAATCGGCGGTGGCCTGTTTCAATCCCCATGACAGCAATGGCGTATGGGCCACGACGGCCGGCGCCAACCAGACCGCCAAAACCACCAACGCCAAGAAAAGCCACCACGGCCAGTTTTTGCGTCGCTTCGGCGCAGCGGTTGCCGCCGTCGGTTTCGGCGATTCCACTCGGGTCGAACGTTCGGGATTCCGATGGGCAGCCACGATGGTTTTCCTCCCGATAGGACGGTCGCAGAGCGCGGACGCCGAATTGTACCGGAGCCGGTCGAACGACACCAGGCCAAGAAACCCCTCTGCGGTGTGACGGATCGCGGTTGCATTCCCACGCGCTTCGCGGTACCATTTTGTTCTTCGCGATTACTTTGGGGAGCCCCATGCGACCGAAACAGGTCGTTCACGATACCGTCAGCCCGACGCCAACGGCGACGGCGTTTTTCGGGAGGACATCGACGTTATGGAACACGAATTGATCGATCGGGCCGAGGGCATTCAAAAACGGATCCTGCAACTGCGGGACTCTCTTTGACCACGCCGACAAACGCGAAAAAGCCGCGGCGATCGAACGGCAAATGGCCGCCGCCGATTTCTGGAACAATCAAGAGCGGGCCCGCGAGGTCGTCGCCGAGCTGAAATCGTTGAAGGCGATTTTGAAGCCGCTCGACGAGGTGGCCAAAGCGGCCGACGATCTGGCCGCGCTGGTCGAAATGGCCGCCGAGGACGACGATCTGGCCGCCGAAGTGCCCGGCGAATTGGATCGCCTGGAGCGGACCCTCGAAGACCTGGAGACCAAATCGCTTTTGAACGGTCCGCTGGACGCGAACCCCGCGCTGTTGACGATCAACGCCCGCGATGGCGGTACGGACGCCAACGATTGGGCCGAAATGCTGCTGCGCATGTATTTGAATTGGGCGAAAGAGCAGGGCTACGACACCGAAATCCTCGATCGCCAAGACAACGAGGAGGCGGGCATCAATAGCGCCACCGTCGCCATTCGCGGCCCCATGGCCTACGGATATCTGAAAGGCGAAGGCGGCATCCACCGGCTGGTCCGCATCAGTCCGTTCAACGCCGAAGGCAAACGGCAAACCAGTTTCGCCGCCGTCGACGTCTCGCCGGAAATGTCCGATCAAACCAACATCGAAATCCGGCCCGAGGACATCGAAGAACAGGTGTTCCGTTCGAGCGGACCGGGCGGACAACACGTCAACAAGACGTCCAGCGCCGTTCGTTTGATCCATCATCCGACCGGCATCGCCGTGGCGTGTCAAAGCGAGCGAAGCCAGCACAAGAATCGGGCGACCGCCATGAAAATGCTTCGCGCCCGATTGGCTCGCATCGAAGAGGAAAAACGCGAGGCCGAGCAGGCGGCCAAATACAATCAGATGCCCAAGGTCGGGTTCGGCTCGCAAATCCGCAGCTACTTCCTGCATCCCGATCAGCGTGTGAAGGACTCGCGGACCGGTTACGCCGAGACCCAGTTTCACAACGTGCTGGACGGACACATCCAAGGCTTTTTGGACGCCTATTTGCGTTATCGCGGGGGAACGCCGTAAGCGGGCGGGTCCGTTTTCAGCGAAATTTCTGATACGCGGCAACCGCCATCGTGTCGCAGCGTTCGTTTTCCGGATGGCCTGAATGGCCGCGGACATGCGTGAATCGCACGCGATGCTTCAGCAGCAGCGTGTCCAACTGCCGCCAAAGGTCTTCGTTTTTCACCTCGGCCCAACGACCGCCTTCGCGGCGACGCCAACCGTTTTGCTTCCACTTGGGCAACCACTCCGAGACGCCTTTGCCCACATAGGTGCTGTCGGTCACCAATTCGACCGAGGCCGGTCGGGTCAGGGCCTCCAGCCCTCGAATCACCGCGGTCAACTCCATGCGATTGTTGGTTGTTTCGCGTTCGCCGCCGAAGAGTTGTTTTTCTTTGCCGGTTTTCACGTGTCGCAAGATAAACGCCCAACCGCCGGGCCCGGGGTTGCCGCTGCAAGCGCCGTCGGCAAATAGCTGAACTTCGGAAAGAATAGACATCGAGCGATTATCCCCCCACCCTCTGTTTTGCAAACTCCTCCAACCCTTCGACGATCGCCGTGTCCAGTCGCGGCTGATCCTCAAGCGTCCACGGCAGTCGAACGGTAAAGACGCTGCCTTTGCCCAGTTGGCTTTGGACCGACACCTCGCCGCCCAACAGCCGGCACAATTCCTTGACGATCGACAGGCCCAACCCGCTGCCCGAGTATTCGCGGGTCATGGCGTCGCCGCTGGGCATGGCGGTCTTGCCTTGGCGGAATTTTTCGAAGATCGCCTGCTGCTCCTCCTCGGCGATGCCCACGCCGGTGTCGCTCACCGAAAGCACCAAGAAGTCGGTTGAGTCGCGCGTGGCCGCGACGTCGATCCGCCCGCCCTCCGGCGTGAACTTGATCGCGTTGCTCAACAGGTTGTTGAGAATTTGCTGCACGCGAGCTTGATCTTGATGCATCGGCGGCAGGTCCGCTTTGACATCGCAGGCCAGATCGATGTTTTTGCGTTCGGTCAGCGGCCGGGCCATGTCGCATTGGGCGTGAACCACCGTGGCGATGGGGAAATCGATCAGCCGAGTCTCCATCTTGCCGCTCTCGATCTTGGCCAGGTCGAGAATGTCGTTGATCATCTCCAACAACGTTTTGCCCGATTTTTGGATGTTTTGGACGTAGCGCTTTTGTTTGTCGTCGAGCGCGTCGATCGACCCAAGCACGTCGCTGAATCCCAAGATGCTATTCAACGGCGTGCGCAACTCGTGGCTCATCGTGGCCAAGAAATCGCTCTTGAGCATGTTCAATTCGTAAAGCCGCATATTGGCCTGGGCCAGCTCGTCCACCTTGTTGTCCAGATTCGTATTGGCCAGCCGCAATTCTTCCTGCGTGCCGGTCATGTGGCGCAACATGCGGTTGAACGCGGTGGCCAGCTCCTCGAATTCATCGCCGGTGTGGATGTCGGCCCGCAATGAGGCGTTGCCCCGGCTGATCGCCTCGCTGGTGTCTCGCAGATGCCGCAGCGGCTTGACGATCACGTAGCGCACGATGGCGTAGGAGACGACCATCGCGGCGAACACCGTCAAGATGGCCGTCGAGATCAGCATCGCTCGGTTCCAGTTGATGCTCGTCCGAGTCGCTTCGGTCGAGAAGGTGAGCCGGGCGACGGCCATCAGATCGCCCTTGGCCGTGGCCACCGATTTGCCGAAAACCGACAGTCCGGTGGACAAGTCGCCGGTGGCGTTGCCCATCGGCTGATGACAGCCAATGAAACATTCGGTGCCGATGGCGTGGATCGGCTGGTAATAGTAATACGTGTTGCCATCGGTCGACTTTCGTTCTTGGAATTCGGTGAAGTCCGGGTCTCGCGATTTTCGCGGCTTTCGCTCCATAAACCACTTCAAAATCGCCAGTTCCTCCTGAGGCGAAACGGAATTATCGCGGTCGCTGTCTTTTGGAACCGGTTGGTTCGGCAGCAAGAACTTCACGTCATAACGCTGTTGTTTGAAGGAATCGGACAGTTTTTTGACCAGCGCCATGTACTCCGTGCCGATCTTCGCCGATTCGAGGCTTTTCCAATGCAAAACCGACATCTCCTGGTCGACCAACAGCCGGCCCATCATGCGGTTTTGCTCGTTGACGATTTTTTCGGTCTTTCCGCCGTAAAACCAGAAACTGGCGGTAATCAACACGAACAGGCATGCCCCAAACAGGAAGCGGCACTTCCGCTCCAAACTCGTCTCGCCCAGCACGCGCTTGATCGACCGATAGGACATGATTCATGCATTGTACGAAAAACAGGGGGGTGGAGCTAGTGCTCTGTCAGTCGTGGATTGATGGATAAAGTCGTTTCAGTTTGATACGGGCGTCGGCCGTCGTAAATCGCCAGTCGATCTTGGATTTGTGGGTGTTGCGGTCCTGCTCCCATACGGCTACT
>JBDKTJ010000178.1:0-2499 GCA_039698075.1 Thermoguttaceae bacterium
TGCTGCTGTTTTTGGTGTTCCGACGCATGACCGGCGCGGTTTGGCCCTGCGCGATGGTGGCCATCGTGTTCGCCATTCATCCGCTGCGGGCCGAGTCGGTCGCCTGGGTGTCCGAACGAAAGGACCTATTGAGCGGCCTGTTTTTCTTTCTCACGCTGTGGGCCTACGTCAGTTACACACAGCATCGGTTTTCATGGCGGCGCTATTTGACGGTCGTCGTGTTGTTCGCCTTGGGGTTGATGTCGAAACCGATGTTGGTCACGCTGCCGTGCGTGCTGTTGCTGCTGGATTATTGGCCGCTTGGGAGAGTGGCCAGTGATCAGTGGCCCGTGGCCCGTGATCGGTCAAGAGACTCGAACTCGGCGTCTGGCGCGGCTTCGTGTTCTTCACTGGCCACCGACCACCGGCCACTGTCCACTTTGCTGCTCGAAAAGTTGCCGCTGCTGGCGATGTCCGCCGTTTCGTCCGTCTTGACCCATTGGGCGCAGGGTGCGGCGGTGATTTCCTGGGACGTGTTGCCGGCGTCGGTTCGGATCGCCAATGCGATCGTCTCTTACGCGGCCTATGTGCGGCAACTTGTCTGGCCGGTGGGACTGGCGGCGTTTTACCCTCATCCCCAGGATAACATTCAAGCGTGGCGAGTCATGCTGTCGGCGGTCTTTTTGTTGACCGTGACCGCTCTGGTTTTGTGGAAGCGGCGGCAGCGGCCCTACTGGCCGGTCGGTTGGTTTTGGTACGTCGGCATGTTGGTTCCGGTGATCGGGCTGGTGCAGGTCGGCGGCCATGCGATGGCCGATCGCTACACGTATCTGCCCGAAATCGGGCTGTGCGTCGCGTTGGCGTGGACCGCGGCGGCCTGGATCGGCGACCGGCCGATTCGGCGGAAGATCGGCGCCGTGGCGTCCGCGTTGATCGTGTTGGCGCTCATGGCGTGCGCGTTTCGCCAGGTGCAATTCTGGCGCGACAGCGAAACGCTGTTGAACCGCGACCTGACTTGCGCCGAGCCCAGCATCATCGCCTATCATAATCTCGGCGTCGCTCTGCTCGGCCAGCATCGAGACACCGAAGCCCTCGTGCAGTTTCAGAAATTATTGACGCTCAATCCCGATTATCCAAACGGTCACTTTTTGCTCGGCGTGGCGTTGGCCGGTCTCGGACGCACGGAGGAAGCCATCGAGCATTATCAAACCGCGCTGGCGCTGAAGCCCAAGTCGCCTGAAGTTTTGACAAAGCTGGGCGATGCCGTCGTGACCCAAGGTCAGACCGCCAAGGGAATCGACTATTATCGTCGCGCCTTGAAATTGGAGCCGAACGAGGGGCCTGCCCACATCGGACTGGCCAACGTCCTGGCCGATCAGCGACACTACGACGAGGCCATCGAGCATTATCGCAAGGCGTTGGAAATCAAGCCGGATTTCATGCAGGGCTACCTCGACCTCGGCGCGACGTTGGTCGATTGCGGACGGGTGGACGAGGCCATCGACGAATATCACAAGGCGATCAAGATTCGACCGGACTTTGCCGAGGCCTATTACAATCTGGCCAACGCCCTGGCCTCGCAAGGTCGGTTGGATCAGGCCGTCGCGCAATATCAAAAGACGCTGGAACTCACGCCCAACATGGCCGACGCCCACAACAATCTCGGCATGGCCCTGTCGCAACTGGGCCGCCCCCGCGAGGCCGTCGGGCAATGGCGTGAGGCGATCCGACTCCAGCCCGACCTGACCGGCAGCTTGGCCCAACTGGCGTGGACGCTGGCCACTTCGCCCGACGACTCGCTGCGCAACGGAACCGACGCGCTCGCGCTGGCCCAGCGTCTCGTCCGCTCCACCCAAGAACCGCCGGCCCAGTGGCTCGACATTCTGGCGGCGTCGTTGGCCGCTTCCGACCGATTCACGGAAGCCGTCGCGACCCAGCAGCAGGCCGTCGCGGCCGCCCAGCGACAGCACGACGCGGCAAAACTTCCTTCGCTGCGGCAACGATTGAAACTCTACCAGGCCGGCAAGCCCTATCGCGAAACGCCGTCCGGTCCAGGAAAATAAGTCATGTCAAAGCAACGAACGTCGCCGAACGATGTCTCGCCAAATCGTTGGCTCGCGACGGCAATCTGCATCTTCTTGGTTGCCCTCATCGCGCTGGTGTTCGGCCAAACGCTCGGCCATGGGTTCGTCGACGTCGACGACGACCTGTACGTCCGCACCAATCCCCACGTGACCGCTGGGGTGACCGCCGAAGGCGTTCGGTGGGCGATGACGGCCCGATACGCCTCGAATTGGCATCCGATCACCTGGCTCTCGCACATGACGGACTGCCAACAGTACGGGCTCGATCCCTGGGGGCACCATCTGACCAACGTGCTGCTGCACGCCATAAACGCGGTGCTGCTGTTTTTGGTGTTCCGACGCATGACCGGCGCGGTTTGGCCCTGCGCGATGGTGGCCATCGTGTTCGCCATTCATCCGCTGCGGGCCGAGTCGGTCGCCTGGGTGTCCGAACGAA
>JBDKTJ010000179.1:0-11929 GCA_039698075.1 Thermoguttaceae bacterium
TGTCGCTCCTCCTCCAACAACGTCACCCTATAACGCTTCTCCATGATAACCTCCTGACACAATCGATCTTCCATGAACGATTGTCGGAGTATACCCTGTACCAAAGCATAACTGACAGAGCACTAGATTGGAGACCGGCTGCCAAGAAAGCTAAAGGGCAGGGGATTCGCCGCGAGAAGCCTTGGAATAACCGCTTGTGTTTTCGCCCTCCGTCGAACAATTCTACACGCGATTCAACAGCCAGCCACGCTTTCCCGTCCTGCGGGGACCGCCCATCTTCACAACCATTTCAGAGAAATAGTCGCAATCACAAAAAATCCATCTGGACACGGCTTGGCCGACGTGGCTAGACTCCCGCGGTTCAAAATTCCCCCGACCTGTTTTTTCCGCGGGGATTCAAGGAGGAACACGCGATGCGGTGCTTCAATTTACGAGCCGTTGCCGTGTCGGCGACGATGTGGATGGTTTTGGGCTCGGTGTCGGCGCTCCATGCCGCCGATTTGGTCCGCCAGCCGAACGCCACAACGCAACCGGAATCGCTGATGCCCGAAACGTCGCCGGTGAAAACCATCGCCGCCGAATCGGACGTGTCGAACGGCGCCAAACCGACGCCCGCCAAGAACCGACCCAAGATTTCGCCCGCGACCGTGTCGCCCGACACCTTGTCGAAAACCGAAAAAACCGAGTCGGTCGCCAAACCGGCTGCAAAATCCGCGAAGAAATCGGCCGGCGAGTCGCTCTTGCCGATTCCCGACCCGATGGAATCCGGTCCGGTGAGCATCGAGGCGGCCAGCTTCAAGGGCGTCATTCCCGGCGTTTCCACCAAGGCCGACGTCGAAAAGGCTTGGGGGTCGCCGAAAGAAGTCGCGCAGACCGGCGAGGGGCCCGTGCAATTGTATTCGATCAAGCCCTTTCGCCACGTTGAAGTGCATTACGCCGCCGACGGCAAGGTCGCCTCGGTGATTGTGCGATTCGATCGCGCGTTTCCCGCCGAGGCGGTCGCCAAGCAACTCGACCTGGCCACGATCCGACCGGTGTTGGTTTCCAACGAGGTGGGTGAAGTGCTCGGGCTGGCCTATCCCGAACGCGGCGTGTTGTTCGCGTTTGAGGTGTCCGAAGATCCCCAAGAGCCGTCGATGAAGGTCTCGCAGTTGGTGCTGGAGCCGATCTCGGCCGAGCCGTTCGTGCTTCGAGCCCAAACGATGTTGGAAAACCGCTGCGATCTGAGCCAGCGGGACTTGGAGCAAGCATTGATCTTAGAGCCTGACAACGCCCGGGCCCACTGGCTGCAAGCCCGCGTGTTGACGGCCATGGAGAAATCCGAACCCGCGGCCGCGGAAGCCGCCAAGGCTGTGAAACTCGATCCGAAAGATCCGCACTATCGGGCGACGTATGCCCAATGCCTCGCCCAACTCGGCCGATTGGCTCAAGCCATGGACGAGGCCGAGCGGTCGATCGCCTTGAGCGACAAGCTGCCGCACGTCAAGGCCCGGTCGCTCTGTCTGATCGGCAACCTGATCGCCTCGGGTCCGAAGCCCGACTACAAGAAGGCTTTGTCATTCCACTCCCAGGCCATCCAGGCGGCCAGCCCGTTGCTGACCGATCCGCATCCGTCGATTCGCATTGCGGCCAAGGAAGTGTTGATCGACGCCCACCTGGGCGCGGCGCACGACATCGCCTGGGGCGATTGGAAAGAAAAGAGCAAATCGGTGACTCGCTGGATCGAACGCGCGCAGGCCATCGCCGAAGACCTCATGAGCACGGAAGGCGCAAGCAGTGAACAGCTTTTCCGCGTTCACACCAGGGCGATGGCCGCCTACGTGGGAATTCACGGCGGCGTGGACCCTGAAACGACGATCAAGGCGGCCGTTCGCACCGGCGACGCGCTGATTGAATCCTCGCGCGATCCAGCCCACAAAGCTCAAATCCAATGGGACCTGGGCATGGCCCTGTACGACGCGTTGCAAGTCTGCCAGATGCGGTCCGACTATGACAACGCCGTAAAATGCGGCGAAAAGGCCGCCGAATGTCTGGCCGCCGCCGACCAAGTGAAACATTCGCCGTCCTCGGCGTTTTTATTGGGCCGGCTCTATTTCCGGATTGGAGCGATCCACGCCGCGCGCGACCATGACCACAAGGCCGCCATCGCGTGGTTCGACAAGGCGATGCCGCTTCTGGATCGATTGCCGACCGAAGAAATGACCGCCGCCGACCTGGCCCGCCATGGCGAATCGCTGGTCAGCATGGGCGTGTCCTATTGGCAAGCCAAGCAAGAACGACGAGCCGTCGCCCTGACGCAAAAAGGCATCCGTCTGATGGAACAGGCCGTCGAACAAGGCTCGCTGGCCTCCTCCTCGCTGACCATTCCCTACAACAATCTCTCGGCCATGCACCGAAAGCTGGGCAACAACGACCAGGCCAACCGCTTTGAAGAAATGGCCAGCCGGACGAAAGAAGAGAAATTAAAGTAGCGGAAGAAGTCGCCGATCACGCGATTTGCCGTTGCAACGATTCGACCTCGTCGCGGATCGCGTCCAGCTCAACGACCATCCGCTGGGCCGCCCGGTTTTCGTCTTCCACTTGTAGAAAAACGCCCGACGCGGCGTCTTGCCAGCCGGTCGCCAATCGTGCGATTTCTTCTCGCAATCCGCGACGCAATCGACGGCAAAACATCCACAGCAGCACGAGGCACCAAAGGATCAGCCAAAAGCCGGCCGACGTGTAAAACTCCAACCCGAACACCGGCCGCACCGGCTCGGCCAACCAGGAATCGTAAAAAAAGTTCTTGCCAAGCCGATACAACACCAGCCCGAGCATCGCCAACAACAGCAATTCGTAACGTAGTCGCGTAAACCAACCGGTGTGGCGTTCCGCCAGCCGCCCCACCAGCGCGTCCAACTCGCCGGCCACGCGGCCGACGAATCCACGGGCCGACGCCTCGGCCTCCGGGGCCACCGTGTTCCACTGACCCGCCGCGCGATCGAAGCCGGCATCGGCCAGATGCCCCTCGACGATCACCGTGGCTTTGCGCAACTCGGCGGAATCAAATCCTTCGACGCTCAATCCCACCGTGGTGCGTTGCTTTTGATGCGATCGCCACGTTCGAGCGCCCTCCATCGCACCCCAAATGGCAACCTGTGCCGGCGTTCGGGCTCGATACAGCAGCGCGCCGGACACCAAACCGCCGAGCCCTTGATAAACCCGCAACACCAGCGAAAACGGGCTCAATCCCCATCGGGCCGCGGCGCGGGCCAGCAGCCGATTCTCCCACGACCGCCGATTGGCCACCAGTTCCGCTTGCATCCGATCGGCCAACTGCGCGGCAATCCGACCTCGCTGTTCGTCTACGGCGTTCTGCAATTCGCGAACCGCCGGCATCGCGGGTTCGATCTTTCGACGGCACGCCTGCAGCGTTTCGGCTGTCAGCTCCAAAAAATTCGCCCGACGAATTCGATGGCCCGCCGCACCGGCCATTTGACGAATCAGCAAATCCATCAGTCCGGCAAACTCGGGCTGCGGCGATCGACCCGCCAACGAATCGGCCAACACCCGAGGCAGATCGACGTAAAAAATGGAAAAGGGAAATTGCGGGCTGGATACAAGAGGAGGTCGATCTCCCGTCTCTCTCTCCCCTTTATTCCCCCACTTTTCGAGCATTTTCCGCCAATCGTCGCGAATGTCGTCGTCCGTGTCGGCGTGGGTTTGGAGAAACACCAATCGAGCGCCGGGCGCCGCAGCCGCCAATTCGTCGGCCACTCGGACGCTGCGATATTTCTGTTGCGTGGAGGTGACCAGCAGCACGTCGCATTTCGGCAAGATCGCCCGAAGCCGAGCGAGATTCGTGGCCGCAACAGCCGCCTCCGACGCCTCGGTTGTGTCGGGATCGGGGCAATCCACTAGCACCATATCGTGCAGCGCCGGCAAGTCGCGCGGACGCCACTCGACCGACGCCCGTTCGATGCCAAGCATTTCCGGCGTCACGTCCGACCGACTGATCACGACGGGCCGCAACGTGGTGGGCCGCGACCGACCGGTCTGGGCCACCTCCGCTCCGACGATGGCGTTGACCAGCGAACTTTTTCCGGTCCCCGTACCGCCCAACGTGGCCACGACCAGCGGCGCATCGACGCGCACTCGAAGCGCGGCGGCTCGCTCAGCCAGACGTCGAACCAACGCCCGACACGCCTCGGCCGGCATCCAATGCGGCGCCCGATCCACCCAGCCGTTCATCCGATCGACCAAACGATCGACCGCAGCCAGCAATTCCAATCGGGCAAGTTCGTCGTGAGGCATGGTTGAAGCAGGGGAGAGAGGAGAGGGAACTCGCATGAATGGTTATTTTGGATCGAAAGATCGCCGAAAGCTGCCGCTGCCTATTATCGTCTTTGTCCACCCGTCGTCAACGAAAACCGACGTTCCGCAACGGTCCCCCAGAGCAGCCCCCACGACAGACTGGCGGTTTCCAATGGAATGTTCACATCGAGCTGATCTTGCCCAGACCGGAAGTTTTAGCTACATTCCACTGCTCCTCACGGAGGCACCCCTCTTTTTGGGAGTGGGTTAATCAGCCTAGAAAAAGGACTCCGCATCATGCAAGCCACGCTTGCCGAACTTGCAACCTTGGTTGGCGGTCAGATTGTCGGAGACGGTCGTGTGGTGATTCGCGGCGCGGCGATCCTTCGCGACGCCGACGTCGGACAGATCACCTTGGTCGATCACAGCGAAAAAAATCAACAGTTGCAGAACTGCAAAGCGGCGGCCGTCGTCGCGCCAAAGACTTTTTGTCCTGAAAACCTTCCGACCATCCAAGTCGACGACGTGCACCGGGCGTTCACCTTGATCTTGCGGCACTTTTGTCCGCCTCGGGCAACCGCGCGGATCGGCGTCAGTCCGCTGGCCGTCCTCAGCCCGACCGCCGAAATCGGCCCCAACGTCGACGTGCATCCGTTCGCCACGATCGGCGATCATGTGATCATCGGCAGTGGTTCGACGATTCATTCCGGCGTCCACATCATGGCCGGCTCGAGGATCGGCCAGGACGTGACGATTTTTCCCAACGCCGTGCTTTATGAAAACACGGTGGTCGGGCCGCGGTGTCTGATTCACGCCAACGCGGTGTTGGGCGCCTATGGATTCGGCTATGGATTTGCCGACGGACGGCACGTGCTTTCGGCTCAATTGGGCAATGTCGTGCTGGGCGCCGACGTGGAAGTGGGCGCCAGTTCCACGATCGATCGCGGCACCTACGGGCCCACGTCCATCGGCGAGGGCACAAAGATCGACGACCAGGTGATGGTCGCCCACAATTGCCGCGTCGGACGCCACAACATGCTTTGTTCGCAAGTGGGCATCGCCGGCAGCACCACCACCGGCGACTACGTGGTGATGGCCGGCCAGGTGGGCGTCCGCGACCACGTGCACATCGGCGCCCGGGCCGTGTTGGGTGCGATGGCCGGCGTCACGAACGACGTGCCCGACGGAAGCCGTATGATCGGCATCCCGGCCACGCCCGAACGAGACCAAAAACTCAAACAGGCGGCGTTCAGCAAGTTGCCCGAAATGCGGCGGCAATTGAAACAAATGCAAAAAGCACTCGACGCCCTGCGAGAAAAAATGGAAAGTGAACATGGGGCGGGTGGCGTGGGATGACGGCCGCCAGAGGGAAGATTCGAGTAGAAGCCATGCCCGATGAATGCGCCCGTTCCTCTCGTCGCGTGGGCATCATGGCCGGCTGGGGTCGGTTGCCGCTGGCCGTGGCTCAATCGCTGCGACGACAAGGTTGCCAAGTGTATTGCTTGGGCACGATCGGGCACGCCGACCCCGCGCTGGCCGGCATCTGCGACGATTTTCGCTGGCTGGGATTGGCCAAGTTCGGTGCCGCCATCCGCTACTTCCGACGCCACGGGGTCACGGAAGTCACGATGGTCGGCAAGATTTTCAAGGTGCGGCTGTTCGAGCGATGGCGGTGGATTCGCAATCTGCCCGACCTCCGCACGATCCGCATGTTCTTGCCGCACTTTCTTACGCAACAACGCGACTGCCGCGACGATTCGCTGCTGCTGACGATCGTCGAGGAGTTCGCCGCCGAGGGAATGCAATTCATGTCGATCCACGATTGTGCGCCGGAACTGCTCGTGCGCGAGGGGCAGCTCACGCGGCGAGGGCCGACCGCCCGACAACAAAAAGACATCGCGTTCGGCTGGAAAATCGCCAAACAAATGGGCGGGCTCGACATCGGTCAGAGCGTCGTGGTCCGCGACCAGGCCGTGTTGGCCGTCGAGGCCGTCGAGGGCACCGACGAGTGCATTCGCCGGGCGGGCACGCTCTGTCGCGCCGGCGGATTCACGGTGGTCAAAGTAGCAAAGCCGCAACAGGACATGCGATTCGACGTGCCCACGATCGGCCAAGGCACGCTCGAAATGATTCGGGCCGCGGGCGGCGCCGTGTTGGCGGTCGAAGCCCAACGGACGATTTTTCTCGACCAACCGGCCGTCCTGGACTACGCCGACCGCAACGGGTTGGTGATTGTCGCCGTCGCGGGCGAATGAGTCGAATCGCGGCGGCGGTTCAAGCCTCCGGCAAGACACGTTCCCGCGTCCGCCAACGTGCTATTTCGAGAATCGCAAGGAATCGACCAACGGCTTGTCTGCGTCGGCGAACCGTTCGACTTGGCTTTGCTCGACGGCGAACGTCAGTGCGGCCTGATGCCCCTCGGCGTCGGCGATCAGATAGTAAATCCAACGCATGGGGATTTCCGACGCGACGCCCTCGGCCACGACGCGATAGACCCGATAGTTCGCCGGGTTGGCCGATTGTCCCGCCTCGACGAACTCGCCGAAACTCTTATCCAACGCCCGACGCACGTCTTGCTGAAAATCTTCCAGCGAGATCATCTTTTCGGGATCGCCCTTGGCCAACGACGCGAGATTGCATTGGCCGGCCAGTTCGCCGCGATCCAAACGTCGCAAGACGGCGACGGAACTCCGCGGACGCTGATGGTGCAGATACCAACGGCGATCGTACTTCAGCCGCCAACTGCCGTCGGGCGATGGATAACTCAAAAGCAAGCTGTCCGGCGTCGCCGTCATTTTTTTCGACCACTTGGCCAACGCCGCGTCGCCAAGCGACTCCGGCTCTTTGGCCGGCGCGACGAGCACCTGCAACCGCGAAACGACCTCCATGCCATCGGTCACGAAACTGCTGGGCCGACTGTCTTGGATCAGCCAGCCGATCCAATCGACGCGGTGCACGCGACGATCGAACCGACAGCGGCCTCGCAGCTTGACGACCGTCGAGACTCCGTTGGCGGCGCCGTCCACTTGGCCGGCGATTTCAAACCGCGCCGTCGTCGGCGTGACTTCCTTCAAGGTGCATTCCACCGTCGATTTCGCCACCTCGTCCAGCCCGAGCAACGCCGCGGCCAACGGTTCGGAAATCGGCCAACGGTCGCCGACCGCAACCGGACGTTCCGGCAGAAGCCGGTCCAACAGCAAGCTGTCGGCCTGCATGTCGATGGCGTCCAACTCGTCGCGCAAAAGATTTCCGGCGGGCGAAAACTTCACGACCGACTGCCGGCCGGTTTCCACGACCATTCGCCGATGCGACGTCGAGAGCGTCGGCTGAAACGAACTGTCGCCGACCCGAACCGTCGCCGAGACTTTTTGGTAATCGCGGATCGCGCGACGATCGATTTTTTCGACGGCCAACGTCTTTTCCACATAATCGAGCTCGCAAAGGACGCTCATCTTTTCCTTTTGCGACTTGCCGTCTTCGGTGAATTTCGTGTCGCCGTTGGTTTCCAATTTGACGACGACGCGGTCGACCTGTCCGACCTTTCGCTCCGGACGGAGACTCCAAGGCGACGGATCCGTGTCGGCGGCTGCCGCGATCGTTGTGACCAGAACTGTCCAGACCCCAACAATAACCGTCCGCCGAACTGACGAAGTCTTCATGGCCGTCCAACGTAAATGAGAACAAGGAAAAGGGTTGCCGAAGAATAAGTAGTCGCTAAATCGACCGTTACGACCGGCAAAGTTTACCAATAATGCCGAGCTTCCTTGAAAAACAACGGTTCAGCCAACCCTACCTATCTTGCCACACCTCGCCATTCTCTTTTCAAGCCAGCCTGTTACGTCAATTTTCAAACTAGCGGAGATTTCGCATCAACCGTCCATCGTCCGATCGCCAACCAAAAACACGAACCTTCGGCCAATCGCATCGGTCCGTGCGAGTGGAAAAAAGACGGCTCGCAGTTGCTTTTTTCAACAATACCAAGTGTCCAGCGACGCCAGGGCATCTTTTCTCGAATCGTATCTTTCGAGCTTTTCGAGGGAACGGACTTATTTTTGCAATGTTCACTTGTGAAAAATTGAGGCGCGGGTATACTGAATGGTGTCGAGCGAGAGGAGGAGCGAAAACCATGCACAACGACTACTGGAATCCGGCGATTCGACAGCTCCGCGACCAGCAAGTCCGGTTTGCTCCCCGCGAAAAACGGATCGAACAAGCTGCACAAGCGGAACGGTTGCTGAGCGAATTGGACTCTGCGCGCAAGTATCCATACGAATATCTCTGTTACCGAATCACCAACTTCCGGCCGGAGTCCTACCCCGACCTCCAGTTGACCGGCCAGGAAGCCAGCCACGATTTGCGATTGTTCGTCGAGGACGTGTCGGAGTCGGCCCATGTCCGAGCCGAAACCGCCGGCGAACAGGTGCTGACCGTCGAACGGCTGGCGAAACAATTCAACGTTTCGACCAAAACGATTTCACGATGGCGTCGCCACGGACTGGTGAGCCGTCGGTTCGTGCTCGACGGACGCAAGCGCGTTGGGTTTTTGCAAAGCTCGGTGGAGCGGTTCATCGAACAAAATCAAACCCGGATCGAACGTGGCGCCCGGTTCAGCCAACTGACCGACGAGGAACGCGAAGGGATCATCGAACGGGCGCGTCGTTTGGCCCGCGCCGGCGGCCGACCGTCCGACGTGACCCGACGACTGGCCCGCAAAACCGGACGCAGCGTCGAAACCATTCGCTACACGCTCAAACAGTTTGATCGCGATCATCCTGAAGCGGCGGTCTTTCCGGACGGACACGGTCCGTTGCGGTTGGACGCCAAGCAGAACATCTATCGGCGGCATCAACAAGGCGAGTCGATCGAAATCCTGGCTCGACGGTTCTGCCGCACGCGCACGAGCATTTATCGGATCGTTTCCGAGATGCGGGCCCGTCGCATCTTGGAGTTGCCGCTGGACTACATCGCCTGCGACGCGTTCGGTCGCGTGCGGTCGCAAAAGACGGAAAATCGCGTGATCGCCGAGATTCCTGAGCCGGAGGCGCCGTCGAAAAAATCGCGATTGCCCAGCGGTTTGCCGCCGTATTTGGCGAGTCTGTACGATGTGCCGTTGCTGACGCGACAGCAAGAGTCGCATCTGTTCCGCAAGATGAACTATCTGAAATACAAGGCGGCAAGGCTCCGCGTAAAACTCGATCCGGCCAAGCCGCGGCAACGTCTGATGGACCAGATCGAACGGCTTTACGACGAAGCCGTGGCGACGAAAAACCAGATCATCCGCGCCAATCTGCGGTTGGTCGTGTCGATCGCCAAGCGACATGTGGGGCCCGGCCAGAACTTTTTCGAACTGGTCAGCGACGGCAATATGTCGTTGATGCGGGCGGTCGAGAAGTTCGACTATTCTCGCGGCAACAAGTTCAGCACGTATGCCAGTTGGGCCATCATGAAAAACTTCGCCCGCACCATCCCGGACGAACATCGCCACCAAGATCGATTTCGCGTCGGCGACGCGGAGATGTTCGCCGCAACCGAGGATCCCCGAAGCGATCCGTTCGAGCAGGAATCGGCGCAAAACCAGCGCGAGACCAAAGTGGCCCGAATGCTTGAATGCCTCGACGACCGCGAACAGAAAATCATCGTGCGACGATTCGGTTTACAGCACGGGCGGGAGCTAACGCTCAAACAGGTCGGCGTGGAATTGGGCGTGACCAAGGAACGGGTGCGCCAGATCGAAGCCCGCGCACTCGGCAAACTCCGCAAAGCCGCCGAGCAAGAACAGGTCGAACTGCCCTGGTGAGCCGGACGCGCCCCCTGGCATTCTGCGCGACTCACCCGATGGCGGGCCCCCACGACCTTTTTTCCGTAGGTTTTTCCGGAGTCGCTTGACAACGGACGCTTGAGATAGTATACCCATGTACACTCTCTCGCCACTCAGGATTTTTTGGCCCGCCCGCATGTCGGAACATACTGGCGACAATCTGGCGCGTTTGATGGCCAGTCAGGGGCTGACGGTCCATCTCGTGGTGCAACGAACCGGCGTCGACCCGCGGACGATTCGCGGAATTCTCCGCGGCGTCAACAAGCCGCACGCCACGACGCTGCGGCGATTGGCCGACGGACTGAACGTGACGGTGGACGAATTTTTTGTCGATCCCGCCCGATTGCTTTATCGCCGTTTCGACCGACGCACCCAGCCCGCCGTGACCAAGGCGATCGAAACGCACGACGAGCTCTTTCACCAATGGACCGAGGCTGATTTCGACGAGTTGCACAACCGTCTTGGCGAGGGCGGAACGTCGACGGCCGAGGACGTTGCGGCGGCCGCCCGTCGAATCAACGAAAAACGCGAACTTCGCGAAATTCTCGACCTGCTGCTCGAAAGCGATCAAGCAACAATCGTCAGCGGGATGTTGCGATTGTGTTTTCGAGAGACGACGGAAAGAAATAGAGAGGGGAGGGGCGAAGAGAGCGATGCGCGTCGAAAGACGAATTGACTCCCCTCATACTTTCACACTTTTCACATCGTTCAGCGCGTCAAAAATCGTTCGCACGATCGCCTCTTCGTTGAACCGCTGACGGGCGGCTGCGGCCACCAACGTTCGATCCCATTTCCGAAGCCGCGCAACGGCGTCGCACAACGTCGCCGGCTCGAACCGTTCCACATGCATGCCCAACCGCGGATCGGTCAGCCACGGCGCGCCGCGGACCACTCCGACGGCCGGACAACCCGCCAGCAGAATCTCGGCCAACGCCAACGGGCCTCGGTCGTTGTCCGACAAATAAACGCACGCCTGCGACTGTCGCGCCAGTTCGACGAGCCGTTCGCGGCGAAACCGCGAATAGCGCACGCGAACCGACGCCGGCCAACGCTGGACGAGTTGTTGCGGCAACGACGAATCAAAACCGCTTTTTTCATAGATCAACAGGTCGAATCGCGCCGGACGCGGATCGCCGGGCAGGGGATTGATCGGGTAGGGCCACAAAACGATCGGCGCCTGCATCGTCGGTCCGCAATGCGACAAAATCCAATCGCGATACCACGCCGATTCCGTGAATTGCAGCCGGCAACTCGCGGCGTTGCACAGTTCGCGTTCGCCGGCCGCGGCGCAGGGGGTCGTCCAATTGGCGAACAGCATGTTCGGTCCCATCACGAACGGTCGGTTCGCCGCGGCGCACCGGCACGCCGCCGCCCGGTCTTCCCAACACCAAAACCATGGGATTTCGTCGTCGCGCAGCCGGCCGCCCAAATGAAACCACCCGGGCCGGACCTTGCGCAACGCCTTTTGCAGCGCGTGCATCCCGTTGCCCGGCCCGCGACCGCTTGGAGCGTTCACTTCACGAATCAAACGAATGTCCATGAGAACGATAGGAGGAACTGGAGGGCTAAACAAAACCGCGGAAATCCGAGTCAACCATTAAAATCGACTCTAAAACATTCGAGGGTGCACGCCGTTGCGGATGTTGGATCGGTCGAGCCGCAACAGAGGGTTTTCCGGCTGAATCGACGTCGGGACAATTTCCATCCGACCCCATTTTGCATAGCCGTTTGGACCCGCCCAAGACAAATGCAGACCGTCGTGCCAGGGATACACCAAAAACGGCAAAAAACCCAACGCGATCGGATCCGCCGCCGCGA
>JBDKTJ010000180.1:0-17194 GCA_039698075.1 Thermoguttaceae bacterium
GGCACGGTCTCGCTCCGCGCGAGGGCGTGGTTCAACGAAAACCTCGAAAGCCGCAACTTCTTCGTGCCCGGCGTGTTGGTGATCGTCGTCGCGCTGAGCACGCTGCTGCTGACCAGCATGGCCGTGGTGCGCGAAAAAGAGATCGGCACCATGGAGCAAATTCTGGTCACGCCGATCACTCCGGCCGAGTTCATCCTGGGCAAGACCGTGCCGTTCGCGGTGATCGGGCTGGTCGACGTCGCGATGGTCACGCTCCTCGGGTCGTTTTGGTTCGAGGTGCCGATCCGCGGCAGCCTGTGGCTTTTGTTGTTGGGCACGTCGCTGTTTTTGATGACCACGCTGGGCGCGGGGCTTCTGATCTCCACCTTCAGCCAGACGCAACAGCAAGCGATGATGACCACGTTTTTCGCGTTCTTTCCGGCGATGCTGCTGTCGGGCTTCGCGTTTCCGATCGCCAACATGCCCGAGCCGGTCCAGTGGCTGACGATCGTCAATCCGCTCCGATATTTTTTGGTGATCGTGCGTGCGATTTTTTTGAAGGGCGTCGGGCTGGACGTGCTCTGGACGCAGATGCTGCCGCTGTTGGCGCTGGGCGTTGCATTGCTGTGGTCGGCGGTCCGCCGGTTCCACAAGACGCTTTAGGAAAATCGGCGATCCACGACGGAATGACGTCGATTGGATTCTTGGCCGAACGCCGGCTGTTGCGCGACGACCGGACATGGTATCCTAGTTCGAGTCGTCATCGAAAAGCGATCGGTTGCGGATCGGTAAAAAATCGCCAAAGAGGAGGACGGGCATGGTGAATCTTTCCATTTTCATCTCGGCGGTCATTGTTTTGGCGTCCGCCGATCACGCGAAGAATCCGATTTTCGACGAGCTGACGCAGCGAGGGCTTGCGATGTCCGACGGCTCGACGGTGAAATTGCCGCCGCCGATCGCCGCCGAGGGGCTCGATGCAGCCGGTCAGCGCGCGGCGTTGGAAAAGGCGTCCGGGCCCTCCGCGACCTTCGACGAGCTGATCCAAAAGTCCTACTACACGCCGACGATCGTCAAAATTCGCACGGTTCGGCCGTTTGTCGATGAAAAGTCAGCCGTCCGATCGGTCGACCTGTGGTTCGTCGCCCGCGGCGATTGGAAGACGCTCACCTCGAAGGAGTTTTTGGAGTCGGTCTTCAAAAGCAAGAGCGAAGGGCGAAGCGGAGTCGTGTCGAAATTGGGCGAGTTGACCGAACCGGAAATGGCCGCGAGGAAGCTTTTGTCTCCCGACGACGAGGGCTGCCGGTCGCGATTCATCTACACGACGTTTTCGTTGTTCGAGCGGGTCGAATTGAGCACGACGCGGCACGCGACGGTCACGCGCGGCAAGGATTTTGTGTTGGCCGCCGCCCGGGTCGATCCGCGTTTCGACGGCGACCGGGATTTTCCGAATCAATGGCGTCCGCTGGTGCGCGACGCGGAGGCGAACATCAAGCCGGGCCCGGCGAAACCATACGCCCATGCCGGCGGATACGCGAAAATCACGAGGCTGAAGGAGCCGTCCGACACCGTGCTGGTCGAGTGCCATTTGGTCTACGAAGAGCCGTATGGCTGGTTCGACGGCGTCAATTTGGTCAAGCAGAAAGTGCCCGCGATGGTCAAGGAGAAGGCGCGCACGTTCCGCCGCAAGCTGGCGCTGGCCAAAGAGGACTAGGCGTTGAACTATTTCGCCCACGCGATGCACTGTCTCGATCGGCCGTATTTTTTGGCCGGCTCGGCCGTGCCCGATTGGTTGGCCGTTGCGGATCGGCCGCTGCGGCTGAAGAGCGCTCGGGTGGCGACGTTCGTGGGCGATCCGGACCCTTGCGTGGCGGAGTTGGCCGGCGGCGTTTTGCAGCATCTTCGCGACGACGCCCGATTCCATGCGACCCGGGCGTTCGCCGAGACGTCGCTCGAATTGACCGTGTTGGCGCGCGACGTTTTGGGGCGCGAGGCGGGCTTTCGGCCGGCGTTTTTGGGGCACCTGCTGACGGAGCTGTTGTTGGACGCCGCGTTGATCGAAGAAGCTCCCGAACGGCTGGCGGCGTATTACCGCGTTTTGGAGACGGTGGCAGCCGCCCACGTGGAGGCGATCGTCAATCGGATGGCGCCGCGGCCCACCCAGCGGTTGGCGTGGTTTGTCGAGCTGTTCCGCCGCGAACGTATCTTGTCGGATTATGAAAAAGATGACAAACTAAAGGTGCGATTGAATCAGATTATGCGCCGACTGCGATTGTCGCCGCTGCCCGATGCGTTTGGGGTCATCCTGCCCTCGGCCCGGCGGTTGGTTCGCCAACGGCGGCAATCGCTGTTGGAAGGCATTCCCGCGTAATCGGAAGAGACGCTCGAAACGAGGTTTCGGCTCGGGAGCGAAGAGGTCGCCCGGCGTTGGCGATCGCAAGAAAAGGGACGAATCCGAAAAATGCCGCCGTCTGCCGATCCGCCGTTTTCCGCACAGCCCCAAAACATCTCGCTGGACGAGTTGGCCGAGGCGTTTGCCGAGGTGATCGGAGGCGAACCGCATCGGGCGGAGCCGATCGAGCCGGAAACGGTCGAGCCGTCCGGTGGCGATCCGTCGGCTGCGGAGACGTTGGCGGCCGAACCGGAAAAGCCGGCCGAGACGGACCATTGCCCCATCAGCCCGCGGACCATTTTGGAGGCGATGCTGTTCGTGGGCAATCGCGACAATCGGCCGCTTTCGCCGGCGCGGGTCGCCGAGTTGATGCGTGACGTGTCGTCGGATGAGGTATCGCCGCTGATCGACGAGTTGAACCGTCGCTATGCGGCCAATGGGGCCCCGTATCGGGTCGTCAGCGAGGGGGACGGCTATCGGATGACGCTTTGCGAGGAGTATCGGTCGCTGAGGAACCGGTTTTACGGCCACATTCGGGAGGCTCGGCTCTCGCAGGCGGCCATCGACGTGTTGGCCCTAGTGGCCTACGAGCAACCGATCACCGGCGAGAAGCTGAGTCGGCTGCGCGGCAAGCCGAGCAGTCACGTGCTGGCCCATCTGGTTCGTCGAGGGTTGTTGCGGGTCGAGCGCTGCGATCCGAAGCGTCGCACGCCTTCTTATCGGACGACGGACCGCTTTCTTGAGCTGTTCAATCTGCAATCGCTCGAAGAATTGCCTCGGAGCGAAGACTCGCCGTCGTAGACGAGGCGTCTGGGGGGATCGGGGGACGAGGCGGAAAAATCCACCGGTTGAGACGCCATAACATCTTGCCGCCAAACGCTTTAGGGGATAACCCGAAAGAAGCGCAGACGCGGCGTGTTGGTCCTGCTAGAATGGTATGGAATTTCCTGTTAGCGAAACTATGACGTCTCGCGTTCCTGTTTCCCGAAGGCCCCAGGCGCTTTTGGTATGTCCGCGTCGCGGATTCTACAAAACCTGCGTTCGGCTGCGCCGTTGGTGGCGCCGTCGCTGTTGTCTTGCGACTTTGCCGAGCTGCGCGAAGAGATTCGCCGCGTCGAACGGGCCGGGGCGCGGTTGATCCATTTGGACATCATGGACGGCCATTTCGTCCCGAATCTGAGTTTTGGGATTCCGGTGGTCGAGGCGATTCGTCGTTCGACGGAGTTGCCGTTGGACGTGCATCTGATGATTTCGGAGCCGGCGCGATACGTGCGGCGTTTTCGGGAAGCGGGGGCGGATCTGTTGACGGTGCACATCGAGACGCTGCCGGACCCGCGCCCGGTGCTGGAGGAAATTCGTTCGTTGGGGGCCGCGGCGGGCATTTCGCTGAATCCGCCCACGCCGGTCGAGCAGCTTGACGGTTGTCTCGACCTGTGCGATCTGGTGCTGGTGATGAGCGTGATGCCGGGATTCGGCGGCCAGAAGTTCGAGTCCGTGGCGTTGGAGAAGCTGCGGCATTTTAGGGCCGCCGCGAGGCCCGGCGCGTTGTTGTCGATCGACGGGGGCGTGAACCTCGAAACGGTCGACGCTTGCGCCGCGGCCGGCGCCGACCTGCTGGTGGCGGGTTCGGCCCTGTTTTCTCAAAAGGATTACGGCCGGTTTCTTCGCGAGATGACCGGCCGCGCAAGAGACGCGAAGGAAGTTCGAGTATAGTGTCATGTTGCAGATTGTGTTGATTCGCCCGGGTTCGACCGACTATGACGTGCAACAGCGCATCCAAGGCAGCTTGGATATTCCGTTGAACGAGCAGGGCGTGGAGGAGGTGGCGCAAACGGCGGTGGAGTTGCGTCACGCGGCGATCGAAGTCGTCTATGCGCCGGTGTCGCAGCCGTCGCAGCAGACCGCGGCGATTTTGGCCAAGGCGCTCAACGCCAAACAGAAAAAAATCGACCGGCTCCCGAACCTCAATCAGGGGCTCTGGCAGGGGATGCTCGTCGAAGACGTCCGCCACAAGCAGCCGAAAGTGTATCGCCAGTGGCAGGAGCAGCCGGAAAACGTCTGTCCGCCGGAAGGCGAGATGCTCAGCGAGGCCGACGACCGGCTCCGCACGGCGCTGGTCAAATTGTTCAAGCGTCATAAGGAAGGCGTCATCGGGCTGGTGTTGCCCGAGCCGCTGTTGAGTCTGGCCCGCCGTTTCCTGACGCACGGCGAGCTGGGCGATTTGTGGAAAGCGCCCAACGGTCACGGGCGGTTCGAAGTGTTGTCCGTCGATTCGGAGGAAGCGCTCGCCGCGAGCGTTTGACGTGAAATGCCGACAAAACCCGCCGACCCGAGCAGTTGGAAGAACGTGTTGACGCGACCCAAGCGGGGCGTGCCCGAGGGCCTGTGGAAACGTTGCCCCGGCTGTCAAGCGACGATTTTTCGCAAGGAAGCCGAAAAGCGGCTGGGCGTCTGTCCCGAATGCGATTACCACTGGTACGTGCCGGCCCGGCAGCGCATCGCCCAGGTGCTCGACGAAGGCACGTTCGAGGAGTGGGACGCCGATCTGGAATCGGCCGATCCGTTGCACTTCACCACGTATCCGAAAAAGCTCGAGGACGAACAGCGTCGCACGGGATTGCACGAGGCGGCGGTGACCGGCTCGGGCATGATTCGCGGCCGGCGCGTGGCGTTCGGCGTGACCGATTCGGCGTTCATTATGGGCAGCATGGGCTCCGTGGTCGGCGAAAAGCTGACCCGGCTGATCGAGCGCGCCACGACCGAGCAATTGCCGCTGATCATTATTTCCGGCTCGGGCGGCGGGGCTCGCATGCACGAGGGCGTCTTGTCGTTGATGCAAATGGCCAAGGTGTCGGCCGCGCTGGCCCGATTCGACGAGGCCGGAGGCCTTTTCATTTCCGTGCTGACCAACCCGACGATGGGCGGCGTGGCGGCCAGTTTCGCCTCGTTGGGCGACGTGGTGTTCGCCGAGCCGAAAGCGTTGATCGGGTTCGCCGGTCCCAGGACCATCAAGGCCACGATTCGCATCGAGTTGCCCAAGGGTTTTCAGACGAGCGAATTCCTTTTGGAACACGGGTTCATCGATCGCATTGTTCGTCGCCAAGACCTTCAAAGCGAACTGGCCAAAACGATCGACTACTGCGGAAAATAATAGCCAGTGGCCAGTGGTCAGTGGTCAGAACAAAAAACGTTTCCTGCTAGTTTACCGGCCACGGATTCTCATGCCACTGTTTGACCGACTGAAATCGCTGCTGCCAAGCAATCGGCTGAACGTGTCGAAGCGGTTTGTGTTGCTGCATGAAGCGGTGTCGGGCACGATGTCGAACTTCTACAAAGCCCGCGATTTGCAAACGAACAAGGTGGTCGGGCTGAAAATTCTCAACGCGCAAAAGACGGCGGCGGTCGAGTTGCGGCTTCGCGGGCTCAATAAGCCGTCGGAAGGCAAAATCGCCGTTCAATTGCAGCACCCGCGAATCGTCGAGACCTTGGAGTATGGCGCGACGACCGACGGCTCGCCCTATCTGGTGATGGAGTTTCTCGAGGGGCCGAACCTCAACACCGTGCTGGCGGCGCGCGATCCGTGTCTCGACGGCCGTCGGGCGAGATATGTCCTTGAGGCGGCCGAAGCGGTGGCTGCGGTCCACGAAGCCGGTTTTCTCCACCGCGACATTTGTCCGCGAAACCTGATGTTGACCAACAACCGCGAGGACCTCAAGCTGATCGACTTCGGATTGACGGTGCCGGCCAAGCCGGAGTTCATGCAGCCGGGCAATCGGACCGGCACGCCGAACTACATGGCCCCGGAGTTGGTTCGTCGCCGGGTCACCGACCAGCGGTTGGATATTTTTGCGTTCGGCGTGACCGCGTATGAAATTTGCACGTTCCAGTTGCCGTGGCCTCGCGGCCGTAGCGACGGCATGGCGGCGATGTCGCACGATCGGCCGCCCGTGGACATCGCCAGGTACCGCCCGCAAATCCACCCGCTGTTGGCCAAAGCCATTCACGCGTGCATTGAGCCGGACGTGGGCAAGCGGTGTCCTACGATGAGCGCGTTTTTGCGAATGATTCGCCATGTCCCGGAAAGCGGGGATCGGTAAACGAAATCGGCTTTCATGGGCCGCCTGCGGAATCGCAAGCGGGTTAGAGGGCAGTGCGATAAGGGGGGGTGGCCAGTAGCCTGTCGAGTTATATCCCTCCGCTTGCGGAACGCCGGAAAAATCCGTATACTAACGTGTTTCCCAGCTATCAAAAATGACGGCAACCCCGATTGCCTTTTTGAGGTCCGATCGAATCAAGCGAGGAGTGCAGCAGTTATGACAATGGACAAAAGCCTGAGGGTGCGACTTGGCTTGGCCCGTGCGCGCAGCGTGCTCAGCCGCGACGAACGGATCGGACGATTGAAAGCGGCCGATCGTTGGAAGGAAGGCGACAGCCCTTACGGGTTGGCCAAGGTGCGCGTCTACAAGCTGGCGCTCAAGAAGAAGAAAAAGAAGAAGGAAGAAGAGGAAGGCGCCGAGGGCGCGGCGGCTCCCGCCGCTGCTGGCGATGCTGCCAAGAAGGAAGCGCCCAAGAAGGACGCCGGCAAGAAAGAGGGCGGAAAGAAAGAGGGCGGCAAGAAGTAGCGTGGGCCGTCGCTGCCTTGCGACATCATGCAAGTCCACCTGGAATACGGGCGCAACGGATTGGACGTGGAATTGCCCGACCGTAATGTGGTCGGCTGCTTGCTTTATCGCCCGGCGGAACCGCTGGTCGATCCGGATCGGGCGGTTCGGCAAGTCCTCGAGCATCCGACCGGCACGGCTCCGTTGGCCCAATTGGCCCGGGGACGCCGCAACGCCTGCGTCGTGATCGCCGACGTGACCCGGCCCGTGCCCAATCGCGTGTTGCTGCCGCCGATTCTCGAAACGCTGGAAGCGGCCGGCATTCCTCGCCGCGAGATTCTGATTCTGGTGGCCACGGGCATGCACCGGCCGAATCTCGGCGACGAGTTGGTCGAGATGGTCGGGCGCCCGATCGCCGAAAACTATCGAATTGAAAACCATCACGGGCCGGTGCGCGAGGAGCACACCTATCTGGGTCAAACGTCGCGCGGCGTGCCGGTGTGGGTCGATTCCCGCTACGTGTCGGCCGATCTGAAAATCACGACTGGGCTGATCGAGCCGCATTTCATGGCCGGTTTTTCAGGCGGCCGGAAGCTGATCTGTCCGGGCCTGGCCGGCTTGGACACGGTTCGGCAGTGGCACGGGCCGGCGTTTCTCGAACACCCGAACGCAAAAAACGGATGCCTGACCGACAACCCGGTGCACGAGGAAAACACGGCGATCGGTCGGATGGCCGGCTGCGATTTCATCGTCAATGTGGTGATCGACGCCAAACGACAGATTTTGCGCGTCGTGGCGGGCGACATGGAAGCCGCATTTTTGGAGGGTGTCGATTTCGCCCGGGGACCCGTGACCGCGTCGCTGCCCGAGCCGGCCGACATCGTCGTGACCACTTCGGCCGGATACCCGTTGGACGCAACGTTCTATCAGGCCGTCAAGGGAATGGTCACGGCCACGCCGGTCGTGAAACGCGGCGGAACGATCATCATTGCGGCCAGCCT
Source organism: Thermoguttaceae bacterium (assembly GCA_039698075.1). Taxonomy (GTDB): domain Bacteria; phylum Planctomycetota; class Planctomycetia; order Pirellulales; family Thermoguttaceae; genus JAJFVC01. Next base: position 7,971 of record JBDKTJ010000180.1, read on the forward strand.
GAGCGAAGGCGTCGGCAGCCGCGAGTTTCAGCAAGTGATCGCCGACAATCCGACGCTGGACGGCTTCATGGATCGGCTGCTCAAGGAAGACTATTTCGTGATGGATCAGTGGCAGATCGAGGAGCTGGCCAAAGCGCGTCGCCACGCGAAAATCAAGATCGTCAGCGACGGTCTGCCGGCGGAGACGTTGCGTCGGCTGTACGTCGAGCCGGCCGAGAGCGTCGAGCGGGCGGTGGCCGACTCGCTGGCCGAGTACGGGCCGGACGCCACGATCGCCGTCATTCCGAAGGGCCCCTACGTGCTGGCCGAGCTGTCGCAGTGACGCCATCGGGCTTTGGCGAAACGGCCGCAAGCCCGCGGCTTTTCGGCTTCGTTCCGCGGTTGTCCTACTTGGCTGCGTCGGGCAGCTCTTCTTGTTTCTTCTTCGGCTCTTCGCCTTGCGACTTCAGATGGGCGTCGACGACGTCCTGGAGGATGAACTTGTCGGGCATCGGCTCGTCGAGCTGGCCGAGCACTCGCCGGTACTGCTTGATCGAGTCCGTCAGCGATTCATTGGCGGACTCGTCGGCGACCAGCGACGGATAGCGATCGAGCACCTTGCGCCAGCCCTCGAAACCGCGTTGGTAGTTTTTCCGCGCATTGATCAGATCGCCCTCGGCGTAGGCTTGATCGCCGCGATGGATGATCTGTCGGGCGGCAAGCAGGCCGTCGGACTGCTCAATCTGAGCCCGCTGACGCCAGTAGGCGTAGTTGACGATGTCGCGATACCGACTGATATAGCTGGCCAATTGCTCGTGGTCGGCGGCCTCTTTGGCTAACTTCAGGGCCTCGGCCTTGCGGGTTTTGTCGGACAGTCGGCGGGCGACTTCGCGATGAGTCACGTCGACCTCCGCTTCGGCCTGGAAGGCGAGTTCCTGTTGCCGGCCGGTGCGTTTTTCGGGCGGGGTGTCGAGGGCCTCGCGTTGGGCCTTGCTGAGCGCGGCTCGCTTTTCGGCCTTCAATTTTTCGCGCAAGCCGGGCTCCATCGCATCGATTTGTTTGATGAGTTTTCGAGCGGCCTCCTCGTGCATTTCCTGCTCGCCAAGCCGGATCACGACGGGGGTCTGCGTGTCCTCGTTCTTCCAGGATGTCGGGATTTCGGCGGTTCCGTAGCGTTGCCATTCACGACCGGCGCCGGCCCAGGCGTTTTTGGCCACTTCGCCGAAGGTGCCGTCCTTTTCGAGATTGTCGGCATAGCTCATCTGGCACATCGGGCCGTCGGAGCGAAACAGCAGCGGACCTTTGCCGAGTATATGGTCGCCGCGTTCGACCATCGCGACCGTCTCCTCGAACCATTTTTTGCCGACCAGCCAGTTGTCGCGTTCGGCCAGCGGACGGGACCCGTTGAAATCGTCATCCTCCCGAAACAGCTTTCGGAACTGTTTGGCTTCGTCGGCCTTGCCGATCTTGTGCGAGATGAACCAGCCGGTGTCCCACTGCAATCGCGGTTGATGCTGGTTGTAACGCATGCCGTCCATGAGGAACTCGATGCCCTTGATGACCCAGCGATAGCGCTGGCGGAAGTCATCGAACTCGACGGAGATGTTGTACGAGAGATTCCAGGCCTGGTTGCTCCAGACGTTGATGAAGTTCGGCTGGACCTTGGTGATTTGATTGAGCGTGGCGCCGAAGTTGGCCCAATCTTTCTTCATCTTGAAATCGTTGGCCTTCTCCCAAAGGATGTTGGCCGCCACGCCGCGGAGGCCCAGCGTAGCCAGCTTGATGGTGACGCTGCCGGGGTCGATCTGGCCGAGCTGCGTTTGGCTCAGGTGGTCCTTGCTTCGCAGTTGGGCGAGCACGCCGCCCGGCGAGCCTTGTTCGCCCTTGACGGCGCTGGTGGCCGGTTTGCTCAGCCAGTACAAGGGCATCAGCAGCGCGGCGATCAACACCAGATAAACGATCTTACGCACGAAAGAACGGCGAGAACCCATCGAACACCTCGATTATGCGGAACCGTGCGGAGTCGCGCAAAACGGCGCGAAATCCCAAGCGGTCTTTCCTATCTTCTGATCCCCAATCCCTTCCCTCTTATTTTCCAATCTCTCGGTTCTTCAAGCAAAAGTATGCCGCCAAAAACACCGGCAACGCGAACGCCAGCGCCCGGCAGGTGAACGTCAGCAACGTGTCGCTGGAAATATTGAATCCGCAGGCGACGTAGTCGGCGAAGCTGAAGTGGCTGAAGTCGGGCAGGATTGTCGACATGCCCAGCAGGAAGTACTCCGCCACCTGATCGAGCGCCTTGGCCGTCGTGGTTTGCAGGCCCGGCTCCATCGGCGAGGTTTGGTTCTGTTGGGTCCACAAGCGGATGAGCGACTCGAACGGTCCGCCGCCGTAGGTCTGTCCGGTGGCCAGTCGGTACATGAAATCGTTGAAGAATCCGCCCAGCAGCGCGCCGAGCGTGGCCAACATCGCGACCGGTCCGCTCAGGAAGGTGCTGAACAGCACGCCCAGCACGACGATCAGGAGCATTTGCAGCCAGATGCCGAAATAGCCCTTGGCGAAGTTCCACGCGAACGAGGCGTTTTGGGCTCGCAGGTACAAGTCGGCCTGCGCCGCTCCGAAATACTGCTGCGGCGCGACGCATTGCAGCCAGAGTTCGATTCGGCCGTTGTCGACGAAATCGCGGAACAGATCCGCCCGCTTGCCGTTAGGCATCTGGAACTGGGTAGGAATATGCTGCGAGTTGGGCACGAACTCTTTCGACTCGAAGATGCGCACTTCGACGGGCTTGTTGTCGGGCTTCGACGGGTTTCGCACGCTCAGGCTGCCCGGCACGCCCTTGGTGATCTCGCCCTTGTACGTGCGAAACACCTCGATGTTCATTTCCACCGGCAGTCCGTTGGGAAATTGCTTGGGGGTGATGCCCTCGAACGTCCACACGCAGGCGGCCAGCGTGCCGCCCTCGATGAAGCTGCGATAGGTCCACTCGTCGCCCACATTGACGCCTTTCGCGGCCAGTTGGCCCTTGCGATCCCGGAACGTGAGCTTGCCGTAGACGGGCACGCGAGCCACGAGCATCCCCTCGGCCGGACCGAGCTTGTAGGAAACCTTGTCGCCGTCCTTGAGAATCGTCAAGGCGTGGATGTGGCCTTGCTCGGTTTCTACGCTGGTTTGTCCGCTGGGCGTGACGATCACCTTGTGCCGGTGTTGGTGCACCAGGCTGGTTTTGCCCTGCAACGTGGCGGGCTGACCGGGCGTGGAGCCTTCGACCGGCTGCAAATCGTCGGCCGAAAGTTGATGGGTGTGGGCCAGTCCCCGCTCGACGAACACGTAGCTGATCGCGCCCATGACGACCAGAAGCATCGTGCCGACGGCCATGAAGCCGACGATTCGCCCCAGCACGATCTCGCTGGCCCGCACCGGTTTGGTCACCACGGTGTACATCGTGCGATTTTTCAAATCGGTCGGCAGGCTCAGCGAACTGAGGAACAGCGCCAACAGCAGCACCAGATAGCTGGTCGCCGTCAGCACGAAGTCCAAATACAGTCTCGCGGGATCGACGCTGCCGGGATCGAGAAACCAGCCGGCGAACAACAGCACGACGATGAACACGCCGAACACGACCACCACGCGACGGCGGATCGATTCGTGGATGGCCAATCGGGCCAGCGCCCAGATCCGCTGCGGCGACATCCGGACCAAATCGCCCCAGGCGTTGCGAAAGACGTGGGAGGTGATCGAAAACGCCCGAATCGGCCCGTGACGCATCGCCGCCACCAACCAGCCGAACGCGGTCACGACGACGCACACGCCCATCACGACGAGCAACCAACTGCCCAACGCCGGCAGCAGCCAAGTCAGGAAAGGAACGACATCTTTGGGGTCGATGACCATGAAAGCAGGGGCTAGGGATTAGGGGCTAGGGATCAGGGACTGGGGGCTAGAGGTGAAGCCGCGGCCATGCGGCGCAAAATGGACCACAAAGGGCTCTCATTTTCCGCGCACCCGCCGGCCGGGATGTTCTTGGCTTTCGTGAATAATTTTCAGGAACAGGTCTTCCAACGTCGTGGTCGGATTGCCCATTTGCAGCACGTGTCCGTTGTTCCGCTCGATGACCTCCCGAACCTCCTGCTGAGCCATGGCATTGAGGCCGGCCACGCGGATTTCCGTCACGTCGCGGATTTGCAGCAGGCTGTCGACCCGGCCCATTTCCTTCAGCTCGCCTTGGTACAGGATTGCGATTCGGTCGCAGACGTCCTGCACGTCGGCCAGCAAGTGGCTGCACATCAACACCGTCTTGCCCTCGTCGCGGAGTTTCAGGATCAGGTCCTTCATCTCGCGGGTGCCGATCGGGTCCAGACCGGTGGTTGGTTCGTCCAGCACGACCAGATCGGGGTCGTTGATCAGCGCCTGGGCCAGCCCGATGCGTCGCGTCATGCCCTTGCTGTATTCTTTCAACTGGCGGCGCTTGGCCCAATCGAGCCCGACCATTTCGATCAGATCGGCCACCCGCTGGCGACGGACCGCGCGGGGAATGTCGAACAGCCGGCCGTAGAAATCGAGCGTTTCCTCGGCGTTCAGAAAGCGATACAAATACGATTCTTCGGGCAGGTAGCCGATCCGTTGGTTTTTGGTCACGTCGGTGGCGTCGCGGCCGAACACCAGCGCCTGGCCGCTCGTGGGAAACAGCAGGCCCAGGATCAACTTGATCGTCGTGGTTTTGCCCGAGCCGTTGGGCCCGAGCAGGCCGAAAATCTCGCCGCGCCGGACTTCGAGGTCCAACGCCTTGAGGGCCCGAACTTTTTGACGCCCCCAAAAATCGCGATAAACCTTGGAAAGACTTCGCGTTTCGACAATCGTCTCGGACTGCATGGAGAACCTTTCCACCGGATGAAGTGCAAGAGCCCCGACTCGACCGGGAATCCCCGAAATTTTGACTATAAGCCAACCCACTCGTTCTTTCAAGCAGTAAACCCTCGCCGCGATGGTTTCCTAACGCAATCCCCCTGAAAGTAGAGATTTTTATGGCGTTTTGGGGGATCTGGAAGCCGCCGCCGACCAGCGGCAAATGCGTGGTCTTAAGGCTTGCGCCGCTTTGGTTTTCCGTGGTTTTATTTAGACGCCCATAAGAATCTTGAGGCGACATTTTGCCAGGTTTTGGTAAAATGAACCGCTTCTCCAACCACTCTCCACATCCCATGTCGCCCGAAACCGCCGAACAGTTTCTCGCCCGTCGAATCAACTACGAACGCGCGGCGTCGATGCCCAGTTCGGAGGCCGCGTATAAACTGGATCGGATGCGGGAGCTGTTGCGCCGGCTCGACGATCCGCATCGCGAGATGCCGATCGTTCACATTGCGGGCACCAAGGGCAAGGGTTCCACGGCGGCGATGATCGCGGCCATGTTGACGGCGGCCGGCCGGCGGGTCGGACGCTTTACGTCGCCGCACTTGCATCGGGTCGAGGAGCGATTGGCCATCGACGGCCGTGCGTGCGAACCCGACGCGTTGGCCCGCGTGTTGGAGCGTCTTCGGCCGGTGATCGAGGCGATGGACCGATGGGGTACGGAGTGGAGCCCCACGTATTTTGAGATTCTCACCGCCGCCGCGCTGTGTTGGTTTGCCGAGCGCCGGGTGGATTGGGCCGTTTTGGAGGTCGGGCTCGGCGGCCGGCTCGATTCGACGAACGTCTGTCAACCGCGGTTGGCGATCGTGACCAGCATCAGCCTGGATCATACCCGGCAACTGGGCGCGACCACCGCCGCCATCGCCGCGGAAAAGGCCGGCATCATCAAGCCCGGCGTGCCGGTCCTCAGCGGCGTTCAAGACCCGGCGCCCCGCGAGGTGATTCGCCGCGTCGCCCGGCAAAACGGCTGCCCGCTGTTGGAGCTTGGCGAGGATTTCGATTTCGACTATCGTCCGCCGCGTCATTTGGAGCGTGCGCCCGCCCCGGGTTTTTTGGATTTTCGGGGCCCTTCCTTTGGAAACGCATTCTACAAGGATGTGCCTCTCAAACTTCCCGGTCGACATCAGGCGGCCAACGCCGCGCTGGCTTTGGCGGCGATCGAAATGCTTCGGCGCGAAGGCGTGGCGGTTTCGGAGTCGGCCGTGCGGAGCGGCTTGGCCGAGGTGACCTGGCCGGCGCGGATCGAGGTGGTCGGACGACATCCCGTCGTGGTGCTCGACGCCGCCCACAATGTGGCGTCCGTCGCCGCGCTGGTCGAATCGTTGGACGAAAGCTTTTCCGTCGATCGTCGCGTGTTGGTTTTCGCTTCCACGCAAGAAAAAGACTTGCGCGGGATGTTGGAGCGGATGGTCGGACACTTCGACCACATCATCCTGACGCGCTATCAAGACAACCCGCGCGGAGTTCCGCCCGAACAGTTGCTGGCCCTCGTCTCTCCTTTCTTGACGAGAGAGGGGGCGAGTTGTTCCAGAACCGTAACCACGCCGACGGTCGAAATCGCGCCGACGCCCGCCGACGCCTGGTCGGCCGTTCATCGGTTGGCCCGGCCCGACGATCTGGTCTGCATCACGGGCTCATTTGTCCTCGCCGGCCAAATGCGGCGTCACATCGCGGCCCGCCCGCTATCGTGCTGACTCGGATTGGCGCAGGGCCGTCGAGGAGACGTCGTCGCGGAACACCTCGGGCGGCACTTCGCGGCAGATGGTCCGCAACGGCTCGGGCAATTCGAGATCGGACAGCCGCCAAAATCGTTCGCCCTGCAACCGTCCGAACACCAAAAACTTGCAGCCGCGTCCGGCGATCTCTTCCAGCGCGCGACGGCCTGCCGCCTCGTCGGCGTAGTATTTCGTCTCAGCCACGCGGCGCAGCGTGTCGAGGCCCACGACGAACGTCGCGCCGGGGAACAGCCGCGTTTTTTCCAAAAATGTCGCCGCATGGGTCAGGCAGACCGGCTCGTCGGGCGAAAAGAGTTTCAACCGCCGTTCGATCTCCAAAAAGTCCAGCGGCGGCTTGTCGACGTTTTCGATCGAAAGCTCGAACGTCGGCCGCTGGCCGAGCCACTGGCAGGCGATGTCGGCCATGCGACGATGGCCCGCGTGCGGCGGATTGAACGACCCGGGAAACAACACCTCCGGCATCCGATCGGTCGGAGGGCAAAGCACGCGATCCAGGCGGCCCATCAAAAGCTCGCGCCATGCCGGCGGCGCCACGGTCTGCAACCGCTCGACTTGCTCGCCTTCGAGCAGATCCAGCTCCAGTCGGGCGGCGATGTCGCACGCCTCGGCCACAACGTTCAACAGCAGCCGGCCGGCCACGTGCTCCTCTTCGGTCCGACTGCGACGACCCTTGTGCAGTTGCAGGCTCCAAACGGTCGTTTGCTCGATGGTTTGCAGCGCGGCGTGGATGCGATGCGGCCCATGCTTCGGACGATCGGTGGCGAGACTGGCCGTGCAGGCCGCGCCGATCGGCTGCGGATTGTTGGGCTCGAACCGTCGGGCCCGAACCAGCGCCGCCATCGCCATGGCCCGGGCCGTGGCTGCGGAGCAAAACTCGTCGGGCGGACCGCCAAGATACGCGGTCATTGACGCGGCGGAGTACGGCACCACCGCCTCCAGCAACGTCCGCGATCCGCCGGGCACTTCCAGCAGATCGGCGATGGCGCGACTGCCGCCGCCGGCTGCGGCCAACACGATCCGGCGCGGGGCGTCGTGAATCTGTTCGACTAGTTGTTCAGGCGAGAGGATCATACCCCCCGATTGTAGATTACGCGGCTCGTTTTCACAATCGGGGTCCGCAAAACTTCCAAGATCGGCGGCCCGGCGGCGAACTACCCCTTGGGAGATGGTCCGTTCGATAGTTTCCGTTTTCAAAACGAAGGAGGTCATGGCCATGATTCGGAAAATGCTGATGGCCGGCGGCGGTGTGGTTTTGGTGACGGTCGTGTTGGTGGGACGCGACGCCTACAGTTATCTGCGCACGTCGGCCGGCTACGTGACCGACGCCGTGCAGGAGGCCGTGCCGATCGAGTTTCAGATCGACCGCGCGCGGGACATGATCGACGACTTGGTGCCCGAGGTCCGAAAAAACATGCACCTGATCGCCAAGGAGGAAGTCGAAGTGCAGCAGCTCGACCGGCAAATCGCCGAAGGCCAATTGCGATTGGCCCGCGAAAAGAAGCAATTGCTGCAACTGAAGACGGATGCGGCGTCCGGACGCACGTCGTTCGAGTACGCCGGGCGGCGTTACACGCTCGACGAAGTGCGGGCGGATCTGGCCGCGCGGTTCGAGCGTTACAAGACCGCCGAGACCACGGCGGCCAGTTGGCGGGAAGTGCGCGACGCCCGGCAAAAAAGCCTCGCGGCGGCCCAACAAAAACTCGAATCCATGCTGGCCTCGAAACGGCAATTGCAGGTCGACGTGGAGAATCTCGAGGCGCGGCTCCAAACGATTTCCGCCGCCAAGGCCGGCAGCGGCTGCCAATTCGACGAGAGCCGGCTGGGACGCGTCAAGCAACTGGTCGCCGGGCTGCGCACCCGGTTGGATGTGGCCGAACGACTGGCCGGCGCTGAGATCACGTGCCACGCCGAAATCCCGCTGGACAAAGTCGTGCCGGAGAACATCGTCCAACAAGTCTCGGAGCATTTTACCAAGAAGTAAAACGCCGAAATCCCGACGGACAAAGTCGCGTCGGGAAATACGGTCCACCAAGTCTCGGGACACTCACGATAAAGTAAAACGCCTTGCGATTTCTCTCGCCCTGCGTTCCCTCAACCAAAACTCTCTGCTACCATGATCCAATGGATAAACTTGCTGCGAGGGTTTTGGAGGAGGGCGATGGGCACGCGAGCGGCGCGACAACGTTTCTTTTTGTGGATCGACGGCGTGGGCGGCTATTGGGTGTGCCGCGGCGAGACCGTCTCGCTGGGTTCCGTGGGCGAATGCCGCGATGAGGCGGATGTGCCGATCTTAAGCGACCTTGCGCGGCGACACGCCTTGTTGCGGCGCGACGACGAAGGTTTTTTGATCGAGGCCTTCCAGAAGGTTGCGGTGGGTGATCGGCCCGTGGACGGCGCCGCGTGGCTTCGCGACGGCTGCCGCATTCGGCTAGGCCGTTCGGTCCAGTTGCTGTTTCGTCGTCCGCACGCCCTGAGCGCCACCGCGCGGCTCGAGTTTGTGAGTCCGCATCGAACGCAGCCCTCGACCGACGCCGTGCTTTGGATGGCCGATTCGTGCGTGTTGGGTCCGAAATCGCACAGCCATGTGGTCTGCCGCCGATGGAC
>JBDKTJ010000181.1:0-4801 GCA_039698075.1 Thermoguttaceae bacterium
TCCGACGCACGGCATCGCCGGAAGGAAAAGAACCTGCGATTACGGCAGCCTACACTGCCATTAACCAACGGGGGAACCGTTGCTTAACCTAGCAGCCATTCTGTGCCATATCCGTTGAAACAAAACACTACAGCCCATGACGCTGCAATAGCGTCTCGTAATGCACTCTTGATGTCCTCAGACGAACTCATGTGTTTCGGACTCACTATGATTGGTCCTCAGAGGCCCCAAAACGAGATCATGTATTTATACCATTTCAACTAACGATCGTACACGGCGTAGCCAATGCTATGTGCCGCCACTTTTCGGCGAAAGATGGAATAATCTCAACTGGCGACCGCCAATCGCTGGCGGCCACCGCCCCGCGATATGGCAAGAGTCGCTGGATATATCGGGGTTCTTACAGGCACACACGACAACCTGCATCCCGTGACGGTGCGCGATGGATTTCAGCCGCTCCATAATCTCCAGACGTTCCGAGGCCGGCAGCGTCGACACGCGGCTGTTGCCGGCATGAATGGCTAGGCGTTCTTTGCTGGCGAAGCGATTCAACAGGCGGTTCAACATCGCGGAACCGAAGGGGACAGTCCCATTTTCGCTGCGCGACAAATTGGGACAGTCCCCCAAGTGCCGGCGCAACGAGCCGATCACGGCAGGACGAAGGAAAAGTACGCTGGCCGCTATGGTGCGCACGCCGGCGCGGGCCAACGCCTCGCAAAGCGGCTCCAGGTGGTCCGCGTCGTCAGTCAGGCCCGGCAAAATCGGGTCGAGCCGCGCGTCGATGGGTATGCCCACGCCGATCAGTTCGGCCATTTGCGCAAGCCGGACATGCGGCGGGGCCGCATAAGGTTCAAACGCGGCGGCGATTGCCGAATCAAGCGTAATCAGCCCAATCCGCCCCTGAACCAGTGGTGCATGGGCGGCCAACAGCTTGCGGTGCCGCTCGGGAATCCGCCCCTTGGTGACGAATGTTACGCCGATCTCCAACTCCAGAAGGAACTTCAACACGTCGTAAGTCATGTCCAAGACCTCGGGCACCGGCTGAAACGGATCGCTCGAAGGACTGAAATACACGGTCGCCGGCTTCCTGCGTTTACGGGGCAACTCGTCCCGCAGCCGCTCACACGTGTTCGTGTAAAACGCGACCTTACCTTCGCCGGGATGCGTCAGATAGCCGCGAGCGTAACAATAGCGGCACTCATGGGCGCAGCCCGCCGTCAGATTGACCGTTGGCACATGCGACAAACACGCCAAGCTGGACGGCGTCAACACGGCCGACTTTCGCTCTGTGCGCACGACTTCTACCATAGGTGCCCTCTCCACGAAAGGAAACAACGCCGTGGGGCCGTCATGCCTCCGAGACATGGACTGTTGTATACTTTACCAAACCGCCGGCCGGGTTTCAATGCACGTTTTTGAGCCACAGGACAAGTCGAGGAGTTTCAACTATCCACGACCGTCGAGTACGAGCCGAATGTGGCCCGGCTCGACGGCTGGTTTGGTGCGAGCAAAGCCAAGCCGATTCAGCAATCGCATCGAGGGCACGTTGTCTTCGGTTGTCTCGGCAATGACCCGCAACACGCGCGGCTGAGCAAAGGCCCAGTCGATCAACGCGCGAACCATTTCGGCTGCGTAGCCGTGGCCTTGGAAACGCGGCAGAACCGAATAGCCAATCTCGACCGTTCCGTCCTGCGGCGGTCCTTTGAAGCCGGCGCTGGCCATCAGGATGTCGCCGACATCGCCCGCCAGCATGTCCTGTGCCTCTTGTGACGCTCGCATCGTGGCGTACCAAACATACCAGCCGACTCGATCCGGCGCGGCTTCGATCCATTCCAGGAAAAGCGGCAAAGCATCGGCCAAAATCTCGGGCGGCCACTCGTCGGGCACGGTTGCCGAGAGCAGTAGGGCAAATTCACTCCGATCCGTCAATTCAGCCCGCGCCAAAGCAACGGTCGCCGGCATCAATCGCATTCGGGCGGTCACAATCATACGGTTTTCTCCACGAAGGTATTGCGGTATGATACAATCTCCCGTTTCCCGCTACAACTTCTTCCTTCGGCTCGCCCCCAAGGAATTGTCCAACAGTGGTTCATTTTGTGCAATTTGGAGACGTGTTCTCGTGACAGATCATCCGATTGACTCGCTAACGCAAGAAATCAAGACTCACGCAAGGTCCTTGGGTGCGGACTTGTGTGGAATAGCCGACGTGGATCGCTTCACCGAAACCCCTCCGGGCCATCATCCAACGGATATTCTGTCTGACTGCCGCTCCGCTATCGTCGTGGCAAGTCAGTTTCCCGCCGACCAATTGGATGTTGCCGGCGATGCCTATACCATTGCCCGTGATAACATGAGGGAGAAGATGAATCAGATTGCGGTTCGGTTGGCCGCATGGATGAATTCTCGCGGGATGAAATCGCAGGAAGTATTGGCGGCTGGTCGGATAACGATGGAACCGGACGGCCGCATTCGGGACCAGTTGTCCCTGAAACACGCGGGAATGCTCGCCGGGCTGGGAAAGATCGGAAAAAACTCACTGCTGATTAACGAGCAGTATGGGAACATGATTTGGATCAGTGCGGTATTGACCACCACTTCACTGGTTTCCGATCCGCTGGCCGATTACAGGGCTTGTCTTCCCAATTGTCGGAAGTGCGTTCAAGCCTGCAAGGTAAATGCCTTTGAAGATCAGGTCGTTCAGCAACGGGTCTGCTATTCTTATGCGTTTCGGAAGGTAAACGACAGAAAAGATGAGAAGACCGAGATCATCGTCTGCAACACCTGCCGAGTCGTATGCCCTCATGCCTTCGGAATACACAAGACATGAACATTTCGTCTGCAACGATTGAAGACGCCGCCGCCATTTTCAACCTGCAACGGCCTAACGAACGACTTGGCTATCGCCCGTTTCGCCGGCAGCCAGTCAACCAAAAGCTCACGATGGTGTACTTGGAGAAGGTCGTTGCTCCCAATATGAGAGGTGATGTCGAACCTACGGCGTGTTTGAAATGTCCGAAGGGATAGCCGTTCGGAATCATAGATGAACGGCAACAAGGCATTGGGGTTTCAATGGTTCGGAAAAAGGACCTTGGAATGATGACGCTGCCCGTTCACGCATCGCCGTTTTTGTGAGAAGAGAATATGAATTTAGCGAGGCTGGGATTCAACAAATGGTTTGAGGACCGCATCGGCGATCTTCAGCAGCCAGGGCAGAGCATTGCCCGCGTTACGGCGGTTGATCGAGGGGCGTTCCTCGTGAGGGACGATTGCGGAGAGGTTATTGCAGAACTGGCAGGCAAGGTTCGTTTCTCGACAGAATCGGCCAGCGACTTGCCATGCGTCGGCGACTGGGTGTGTATCCAGCAACATACCTCGGGCGGCCCGGCCATTATCCAAGCGGTCCTGCCGAGAAGAAGCTTCTTGCGTCGCAAGAGTCCTGGCAAGACCGTCGCTTTTCAGATGATCGCGGCCAACATCGACACCGCGTTTATCGTCCAAGGGTGTGGATATGATTTCAATTTGGCTCGGCTCGATCGCTACCTGGTGATGGCCAGTGAAGGCCAAATTGAACCGTGGCTTGTCCTGACCAAGACAGACTTGATTTTGCCTGAAGAGCTTGAGCGGATCATGGATCAGGTGAGACGCACGCGGATTTCCACGCGGGTGCTCGCCCTAAGCAACACAACAGGCGTTGGATTGCAGGAATTTCGGGCACTTCTTTCTCCGAGCAAGACCTACTGCCTGCTTGGCTCTTCAGGAGTTGGAAAGACCACACTCATTAACCGGCTGATCGGACGAGATGCGCTCGACACGAAGCCGGTGAGCGGGACGGGCGAAGGCGTGCATACCACGACTCGGCGTCATCTGCTGGTTCTCGACAATGAAGCCCTTCTGATCGACACGCCGGGAATGCGGGAGTTGGGCCTTCTTGGAACCAGTGACGGCATGAATGCGACCTTTTCTGAAATCGACGACTTTGCCGCGAGCTGTCGCTTCTCGAATTGCACGCACACCAAGGAACCCGGTTGTGCGGTTCTGAAGGCTGTGAAGAAGGGTGATCTGAGCAAGGACCGTTACGAGAGCTATCTCAAACTCAAGAAGGAAACGGAATTCTACGATCTATCCGACATCGAGAAACGCCAGAAGGACAAGGCATTCGGACGATTCATAAAATCGGTGAAAAAGCAGATGAGAAAGTGAGATTGCAGGATGCCGTGGTGACCTCTGTGGACGTTGAGAACCATCGACTGTTTCATTGAATATTGCTGATTGCCGCAGCACTCGCAGTCCCGATTGTGCCATTTCTTGTGTTCGGGGAGTCCGTAGAGTCGCAGATGGCGCATTGGCTGCGCTTGCCGTGCCGCTGATTGTCGCCGCCGTGGCGCGACGGTTTTGGCCGGCGGCAAAAGAAGCCCCGCATTGAAACAACGCACGTGGCCGGCAGTCTGGACGTGGCATCTACATTCTGCGATATTGATGGCGTTTCAGGAGATCGGAGCAAGCATGATTTCAGGAAGCCGCAATCTTGAACAGCGTGTAGCACAAGCGGTGCAAGAAGACGTTGCGGTCGTTCCCTACGATCCGCAATGGCCAGTGCTGTTTCAGGAGGAAGAGAAACGTCTTCGAGCCTGCCTGCCCTCTGAGTTGATCGGACGTATCGAGCATTTCGGCAGCAGTTAGTGTAACATCTTTTCTGTAAAAGTGATCTTGTTGATGTCTGGCGGAGTGGAGGCGAGCGTAGCGAGCCGAAACGGAGCCAGGCATCAACAAGTGGGTGTCTTGAAAAAGGCGGGCCATCTCG
>JBDKTJ010000182.1:0-27968 GCA_039698075.1 Thermoguttaceae bacterium
ATTTGCTGAAGCTGGTCGAACTCGTCGGGTTCGCTGAAAAGTCCCGCCGCCCGACTCATCGCGTTTTGGAGCCGTCGCAGACTGATGTAATTGCCGCGGCCCTTGACCAGCACGGCCGAAAACTCCAACGGGATGACGCTGTTCAACAGCGGCAGGTCTTTTTGGATCAGTTGTTCTTGCAGGCTGATCGTGTGGGTCGAGACGACCACGCGCGGCGGTCGGCCGGACGACGGTTTCGAGTCGGCGTCCGCGGGCTTTGCGTCCTCCGCGGAATCCGGCGCATCGCTGGTTTGGCCGGAGGCCGCCAAAATGGCCGGCACGAGATAGGCGAAACTTTTGCCGACGCCGGTGCCGGCTTCGACCGCCAAGTGATGCGGTTGGCAAATCGCGCGATCGACCGCCTCGGCCATGTCGAGTTGTTGCGTGCGATGTTCGTAGCCGGGCAATCGCGCCGCAATGCGTCCGCCGGGGCCGAGGATTTCGAGGGGTGAAAGCATGGAGGGAACTCGCAAGGCGTCGCTGGCCGGTGGTTTACGCGACCGAATATCGAAACACGACGTTGGGGTCGCCGCCCTGGAGTTGTTCAAAATCGACGACGCTCAGCAGCCCTCGCTGGTGCAAATATTCGACGCGAGCGCCGACGTCGGTGATGGCCAGCACGGCCCGAAACCCCGTCACCTCAGGATACAACAACTTGGTGATTTCGTCGACGGACAGCGGACGGGCGGCCTCCTGGAGCGAGCCTAACAATCGTTCGAGCCGTCGGTGGTGCGAAGCCCGGATCGCGTCGATTCGCTCGTACAGGTTGGTGACCGTTTGTTCGTGAGCGGCCAGGGTCAGCTCGAAGCCTGGAATTCGCTGCACTTTGTCGAGCGATTCCAGATAGTGGCCCAACCCGGTGTACGGCGCGGCGCACTCGGGCCATTGCTGTGGAATGGTGCGCGCCAGGACGTGGTCGGACGAAAGCAAAATATTGCCCACGCCGAGGCAAAGGTGGCCCGGCGAGTGACCGGGGGTGTGGATCACGTGGAGTCCGTCCAACCGTTGGCCGTCTTCCAAAAGCCGCCCGACCGGAACGCTTTCGACCGGCTGGTTGTTGAACCGCAAATCGCGGAGCAATTGGGCCCGACGTTTCGGCTCGACGCCCGACTGGCGGAAATAGTTGTCCAGCCGAAAATTGCTGATGGCGACGTGTTCGCGATAGGAAGCGACCGCACCGACCTCCAGCGGATGCACGGCCACTTCGGCGTGGGTGCGTCGAACCAGATCGGCCAGCCCACCGAGGTGATCGACGTGTCCGTGGCTGACGATGATCCGGCGGATGTCGCCGAGTTGGACGGATTCGCCGAATTGCGTTCGGACGGCGTCAAGGCCGGCGAGAATTTGTTGCGTGCAATGGCCGACGCCGCTGCCAGTGTCGACCAGCGTCGGGGGACCGGCTTCCAACAGCAAGTGGACGCGGGCGGAGAGTGTTTCGAACGCTTGGCAGGGAATGCGATAAATCCGCACGCCGGAATTCGAGACGTATTTTTTGACGGGTGGCAGAGCAGGCATTTTTTCAATGGGGGGTGGATCGCTGAACCTGTCCGTGAGAGGGGCGTATCCTTAAATACCCCCGCGGTGGGTCGGCGACCGATTCATCAAGCGTTGGTTTACCCGAAGCGCCGTGGTTTCGCAAGGCAAAAACCCGGGATGTTTGGAGATGTCGTTCGATTTCAAACCTGTTTTCGCAAAAAGAAGACTTGGATTTCTTTACGTTGCCAAAATTCGCCGTTTTTACTTCGCTGTTTGGCACGCCGCTTGCTAATGAGTTCTATCGAGATCGGCCCCGCGGGCCTTGGCCGACCTTGTTGGAGGAACGAGAAGCAGGAATCGCGAGATAGGCGTCTTGCCGCGATTCTTCGAGGGTTGTGGACTCGGCGCGAGTGATTTTGGTATCTTGTATAGCAGGGGAAACTGGTCCGTCGTCGGTGGGCCAGGGCTGCAAAACGATTCCAAAAGGACCCGCAACGATATGCAAAACTTGCAAGGCGCCCAACCAGGGGAGAGTCGAATCATGCGTGTTGCACCTGTTGTGCTGATTGCCACGACGGTTCTTTTCGGCGCGGCCCTGGTGGCCGTGACCGAAGACGTCGGCGCTCCGAAGAAACCGTCGCAGGCGAACGAGCAGCAAAAGGCGGTCGCGTTGAAGGCCAATATGAACGCCATGGCGTTGCTCGAAGCCAAATGGCATCGGGCCGTGGCCGATCTGCTTGAAGCTCGGGCGACCGAGACGCCCGACAAGGCCAAGATCGAATCGCTGGTCAAGGAAGTGCGGAAGCTGGCCGATCAAATGCGCAGCGAGCGTGCGAAACTCCGTCCGGGTGACCAGCGGTATGGCGGTCATCGCCATTATCGCAACCGTGGCCTGTGGCCGGACGACAATGGTGATTTTGGTCGAGGCGGACCCGGCGGACCCGGCGGACCCGGCGGACCTGGTGGGCCCGACGGACCTGGCGGACCCGGCATGGGGCCTGGACAGGGCATGGGGCCTGGTCCCGGTATGGGCCGGCCTGACGATCGAGATTCCCGTGAGGAATCCCAAGAAAAGAAATAATATGGAAGCAGGCTTACAGCAAGGGATGGCCGGATAACAGTTTGGCCCACACGCCGGCTGTACTGAGCTTGTAGGTTGCACCTTGGTCGATTGCGGCTCACGTCGCGTCGACCAAGGTTTTTTTATGCGCCCGTCGTCGAGCGGGCCGCCAAGCCGGCATCCAAGCAAACATCAATAGATCGCCGGCACGAGAGTTGCACTTCTGCATGGACGGACTTGGCTTCTCTGGGCCATGCCGGGTCTTGTGGGGCGGAACAAACGTCACCAAGGCGTTCTGCGGCGTTTCTCCGCGAAAACCATGGCTTGCTCGAACAGGCGACGACCAACGGACGGCATGACCAAAACAGGCTGGCAGCCGTGCAAGAACGTTCCGCGCCGAGCGAGCCGGATGTGCAACTATTGCAGAACGCCGAAATCAAATTGGGAGGTGTCTGGCGATGCGACGCACGATGTTTTTGTTGGCCGCCGTGACAGTCTTCAGCGGCATGGCCCTGGCTGTTCTGGCGCAAAGTCCCGAGCGACGAAAAGCTCCGGACGACGGACCAAAGGCTGAGGTAAAGGCTCCGGACGACGCGGCTGATCCCGGCCGTGGACCCGAAGCGGGACGGCCGAGTCGTGACGAAGGGCGCGACCGCGACTTTGGACCTCCGGGTCGTCGAGACGGTTCTCGGCGGGAGTTCTGCCCATGGCGCGGTGAAGGTCGTGGTTCCGAGTTCGGTCGGTCGCGACGTGGCGAAGGACGCGGGCCGGAGTTTGGTCGAGATCGTGGCGAAGATCGCGGGCCCGAGTTTGGTCCTCCGGGTCGTTGGGAGGGTCATCGCCGGGCGTGCTGTCCGTGCTGCGGCCGAGAATTCGGACCGGAGTACGGTCGAGATCGTGACGAAGGGCGTGGACCCGAGTTCGGTCCACCACGTCACGGCGAAGGTCGCGGCCCTGAAGCTCGAGTTGGCTGGGACAAGGAGCGTGGTCCCGAAGCCGGTCCGCATCGGGGCGATCCTCGGCCGCCTCGATCGGAGCGGGACGATTGAGGCCTCGGTGGCTTGTACGGTTGATCCCGAAGTATAACAGCCACGTTGGTGGGAATCGAATCGCGGGGTGGACGGCTGTCGTCTACCCCGCCTTTTTTTCACTGGGCCGCGAAAACCGCCGAGGCGGCAACGTCGCCGCAGATCGATGCCGATTCCCGATTGACGCGGAGGCCAATTGTGCGACAATGATTTTCTATGCACGAAAATGCACCAATGCACTGGCAACGAGGGGTTACGGTGGCGGCGCTGCTGTTGGCCTGGGCCTTGTTGGTCGTCTGGCAATGGCAGGAATATAACGCCGAATGCGCCGTGGCGCGCGAGGGCGTGCGGCGTCAGGCCGATTCTGTGATGAATGCGCTGGTCGGCGGCGTTCAGTCGCATCGGCGTCTCGGACGCTTTCTGGAAGACGCATTGCAGGGCATGCTCGACGCGCTGGCTAAGTCGCAAGACATTTTGGCCGTAGCGGTCGTTTCGAGCGATCAGCGTTTGTCGCTTTCGGCGGGCGACGCCAAGCTGTTGAACTTGAAGTCGCCGATCGAGCCCGGGCAAAGTTGGCAGGACGCAGGGTTTCGTTATGCCGTCGCATTTCAGGTGCTGCCCGAAATGCCAGGCCCTGGACCCGGTGGATTTGGGCCGCCCGGTCCGGCCGGATCGCCGCCGTGGCCCATGATCTCCGAAGGATCGATCACGGGGCAATTGTCGCCATCCGGTGCGTCTTCCACGGCGAAACGGCCCGGAGCGTCGGATCGGCAGTCCGCGGACAGCCATCGCGACGGTCGCGGCTCGGGGCGGGGACGCGGCGCCAACTGGAAGTCCGAACGACGCGAGCAGGCGACGTTTGAGGGAATGCCGGGGGACATGCAGCCGCCGACGACCGGACGAATTTTTGCCGTCCTGTTGTTGGATCGGAGCCGCACGGACGAGCAGATTTCCCGGTTCGCCTGGTTGCGCGGTTCGGTGGTGCTGGCCGGCGGGCTGGTGATTTTGAGTATTGCGTTGGCATGGCGGGCGACGGTTCGGCTTGCCGACGCGCGGGGCCAAGCGAGGCTGCTGGAGAACGAGGCCCGGCATTTGCGGGAATTGAGTCAGGCATCGTCCGGGCTGGCTCACGAAACGCGCAATCCGCTCGGCTTGATTCGCGGCTGGACCCAACGCTGGGCGCAGTCGATCCGCGACAATCCACAGCAACAGCAGCAGGCCCAATTGGTCATCGAGGAATGCGATCGGGTGACGGCCCGGATCAATCAGTTTTTGGCGTTCGCCCGGCCGTGCGAACCGAGACCGACCGACGTGCGGCCGGCAGACGTCGTGGCCGAGTTGGCCGTGTTGCTCGAGCCGGACCTGGACGCCAAGCGGCTCCGATTGGTTGCCGCCCCGTCGATGGGCAACAAGACGGTTCGGGCCGACCGCGAGATGTTTCGGCAGGCATTGTTCAATTTGGCGCAAAACGCCATCGAGTTTTCGTCCGAGGGGGCGACGGTCGAGGTGGATGCGAAACCGGGGGCGGCCGGCGCGTTGCGGATCGAAGTGATCGATCGCGGGCCGGGCGTGCCGCCGGAGGCTGTCGATTTGCTGTTCACGCCGTATCACACGACTCGCTCAAACGGCACCGGGTTGGGCTTGGCCATCGTGCGTCGCATCGCCACGGCGCACGACTGGACCGTCGGGTATTCCCCGCGACCGGGCGGCGGCGCGATTTTTTGGATCGACACCGCCTCGGCAATTCATGGACGATCCTAAAATCGAGAACCGCGCGTTGCGGGAGAATCGGATGTCATGACAGACTCGCCTCGAACCATTTTGATCGTCGACGACGACGCGGCACAGCGGCGTTTGCTGGGCGATTTCGTTGGGTCATTGGGCTTTCGGACCACCGAGGCCGACTCGGGCGAGGCCGCGCTCGAGAGCATTGGCCGCCAACGGCCCGACATGGTTTTGCTCGACGTCCGGCTGCCCGGCATGGACGGCATCGCCACGCTGGCCGAAATCCGCAAGATCACGGGCAACCTGCCGGTGCTGCTGATCACGGCGCACGGGCATCTGCGTCAGGCGGTCGAAGCGATCAAGAGCGGCGCCGACGATTATCTACTGAAGCCGCTGGATTTGGACGAGTTGGAAGTGGCAATTCTCGACGCCCTGGGCGCGGTGGCCGGCGAGCCGTCGGCCGGCGAACGCACGATGCCGGAGTTGCCGTCCGGATTCGTGTGCGAAAGCGCCGCGATGCGTCGGGTGCTGGAAACGGCCGCCGTCGTGGCGCCGTCGAACGCGCCGGTGTTGATTCTTGGCGAAAGCGGGGCCGGCAAGGAAGTCATCGCCCGACTGATTCACGCATGGAGCCCGCGGTCGGCCGGTCCGCTGGTGGCGGCCAACTGCGCCGGCTTGCCCGAGTCGCTGATCGAAAGCGAATTGTTCGGCCACACGAAAGGCGCGTTCACCGGCGCGGACGCGGCCCGGCAGGGATTCTTTCGGGCGGCCAACGGCGGCACGCTGTTTCTCGATGAAATCGGCGATCTGCCGTTGCCGTTGCAGCCGAAATTGCTTCGGGCGCTCGAGTCGGGACAAATTACGCCGGTCGGAAGCGACACGCCGGTGCAAATCGACACCCGATTGGTCGCGGCCACCAATCGCGACCTGGCCGAGGCGGTTCGGGCGGGACGTTTTCGCGACGACCTTTACTACCGCATCAACGTGGTCGAGTTGATCGTGCCGCCGTTGCGAGAGCGGTCGGACGACGTGCTGCCGCTGGCCGATCGGTTTGCGGGCGAGTTCGCCGGCGGTCCGGTTCGGCTGTCGCCTCAAGCGACGCAGTGTTTGTTGACGCATCGTTGGCCGGGCAACGTCCGCGAGTTGCGCAACGCCATTCAGCGGGCGTGTCTGCTCTGCCGCGGCGACGTGATTTTGCCCGAACATCTGCCGCCAAAAATCGCCGCATTGGCCGCGGGCGACGCGACGCCGGGCGAGTCGCCGTCCGGGCGGCTTTCGCAAGTCGAACGGGCGACCATTTTGGCCACGCTCGAAGAATGCGGAGGCAACCGGACCCATGCCGCCAAGAAGCTCGGCATCAGCCGCCGGGCGCTGATCTACAAACTCCGCGCGATCGAGCAGCAGTTGTAGTGCATGGATCAACGAGAAACCATGGTTCGACATTCAGACTCACACAACGGCCTAGAGGAGAACGCCATGTCGCAGGAAAGCAATGAGCCCACCCCGTCGCTCGTCAGCCAACGCATCGCAAGCATTGACGCCTTGCGGGGATTCGATATGTTTTGCATCGTTGGCGGGATGACGCTGGTGAAAACGTTGCTGCCGTTTTGCGGCGAATCGGTTCGAGGGATCGTCGGGCCGCAGTTGGAACATGCGGCGTGGGAAGGGTTCACGTTCACCGATTTGATTTTCCCTCTGTTCGTTTTCCTCGTCGGGATGACGACGGTGTTCTCGTTGACGAAGGCGCTGGCGCGGCACGGAAAGGCCGCCGCCTATCGACGGCTCTTGCGGCGCGCGGTGGTGTTGTTTTTGCTGGGCATTTTCTGCTTGGGCGGTTTGACGGACTGCTGGCCCGGCATCCGACTGATGGGCGTTCTGCAACGCATCGCCCTTTGCTACCTGTTTACGGGAATCCTTTTCATTCACCTTCGCACGCGAGGGATGATCGTCGCCGCCGGGTTGTTGCTGGTCGGCTATTGGGCGTGGCTGTCGTTCGTGCCCGTGCCGGGCGTGGGCGCCGTTTCATTCGCACCGGGCAAGAACTGGTCGGACTATCTGGACATCAGGTTTCTTCCCGGCAAAAGATACGACGGCTTTTTGGAGCCGGAAGGATATCTGAGCACGTTGCCGGCGATTGCCACGTGCATTTTGGGCGTGTTGGCAGCGCAGTTGCTGTGCAGCGCGCGACTTTCCAACGTCGGCAAGGTCGGCGCGTTGATCGGCGGCGGAATCGTGCTGACGGCGTTGGGCTATCTTTGGGGAATGCCCTCGCCGGTGCAGTTCCCGATCATCAAAAAAATCTGGACGTCGTCGTATGTCCTGGTGGCCGGCGGATACAGCCTGATTCTGTTGGGCGTGTTTTTCCTGATCGTCGACGTGTGGAAGCTGCATCGTTGGGCGACGCCTTTCTTTTGGATCGGCACCAACACGATCGCAATTTACATGCTTCCCAGAGTCGTGGACCTGCGTAAGATGTCGTTGCGGCTGGTCGGCGGCGACGTTCAAGTGTTGGCGGGCGCGTCCGTCGGCGCGTTGCTGATCGCGGCGGTCTCCATGGGATTCGTCTTGTTGACGGCGTGGTTTCTGTATCGCAACAAGATCATGTTGCGGGTGTGAGCGTTTTGTGCAATCGAACGGCGGTTGAGCGAAGTTCCTAACGGTGAAATCATGTTGATCGACTCTGTCTCTCTTGTGAAGCAACTGGTGGCGATTCCGAGCGTCAGTCCGATGGCGTCGAACGCGCCGCCGGAGATCCTCGGGGAAAGCCGGCTCACGGCATTTTTGGAAAAGACGTTTCGCGAGATCGGATTGACCACGTGGCGTCAGCCGGCCTTTCCGGGCCGCGAAAATCTCGTCGCGCGATTGGACGGCGACGTGCCGCCGGAAAAAGGCGGTCCGGTGTTGCTGCTGGACGCCCATCAAGACACCGTGCCGGTGGCCGGCATGACCGTTGCGCCGTTCGACCCGGTGGAGCGCGACGGCCGGATTTACGGTCGCGGGTCGTGCGACACCAAAGGCGGCATGGCCGCCGCGATCACCGCCGTCGCCCGATTGGTCCACGAGGGAATTCATCCGCGGCCGACCGTGCTGATCAGTTGCACGGTGGACGAGGAGAGCGGGTTCGGCGGCGTCTTGCAGTTGACGAAACTCTGGGACAGCCTGCCGGGGTTGCCTCGTCCCAGCGCCGCGATCGTGTTGGAGCCCACCGGCTTGGACGTGGCGGTGGCGCACAAGGGAATGGTGCGTTGGAGGATGCACGCCATCGGCCGCGCGGCGCATAGCTCGCGTCCGCAAGCCGGCGACAACGCCATCTACAAAATGGCGCGCGTCGTGACGGCGATCGAACAGTACGCCGCCCAGTTGGCCGCCGGGCGTTTGGACCCGCGTTGCGGACTGGCCACCGTCAGCGTCGGCACGATCCATGGCGGCGTGGGCGTCAACACCGTGCCGGATCGATGCACGATCGAGGTGGACCTGCGTCCGTTGCCGGGCGACGACCTGCTCGACGCGCGGCAGCAATTGTTGGACGCGACGGCCGGACTCCATTTGTCGGGCATCCAAAGCGATCCGTTGTTCGCCCAGGGACCGTCGCTTTCGGACCAGCGCAACGGTCCGTTGTCCGAGCAACTGCTGGCCTTGGTGCGGGAAACCGCCGGTCCGCACTGGCGCACGGGCTTGTCCTGCGGCACCAACGCGCCGTTCTTCGCGTCGCTGGGCATCCCGACGGTGGTTTTCGGACCCGGTTTTTTGGACCAGGCCCACACGGCCGACGAATGGCTGCCGATCGAGCAACTGCACGCGGCCGAGAACATTTTGTATCGGCTTTGCCGGCATTTTGGCGACCAAAGGCTATCGGCGGCCGGCGGCATTTGATATAGTTTGACGGTATCCATCCACAAGCGCGCCAAGACGGCCCTGGACATCGCGACGTGAAAGGCCGGTGGAGCCGCAACGATAAAAACCCCCCATGAACAACGCCGATTGGCATTCCCTGTATCCGTTTGAATCCCGCCAGACGTTGATCGACGGGCATCGCTTGCATTATGTCGACGAGGGACGCGGCCCGGTGCTTTTGATGGTCCATGGCAATCCGACGTGGTCGTTCTACTGGCGCGATTTGATCGGGCCGCTTTCCAAAAAGTTTCGCGTCGTGGCGGTCGATCACATCGGTTGCGGACTGTCGGACAAACCGTCGCCGGCCGACTATTCGTACCGGCTCGCGCGTCGCATCGCCGATTTGAACGCGTTGATCGAGAAGCTCGATTTGCGGGACATCACGTTGGTGGCGCACGATTGGGGCGGCGCGATCGGCATGGGCGCGGCGGTCGCGGCGCCCGAGCGATTCTCCCGGTTCGTCTTGATGAACACCGCGGCGTTTCTTGACGATCGTTGTCCTTGGGCGATTCATCTGTGCCACATTCCTTGGCTCGGCCAATGGCTGGTGCAGGGATTGAACCTGTTCGTTCGCGCCGCGCTGCGAACCACCACCGCCAAGCCCGAACGCATGACGCCGGCGGTTCGGGCCGGCTACGCGGCGCCGTACGATCGTTGGGCTCATCGCGCGGCGGTCTATCGTTTTGTGTGCGACATTCCGTTGAATGCAAAACATCCCAGCTATGAAACGCTGTTGAACGTGGAGCGGGGATTGGCCCAGTTCCGCGACCGTCCGGTGTGTTTCATCTGGGGCATGCAAGATTGGTGTTTTTCGCCGCGATTCTTGGAGCGATTTTTGGAGTTCTTGCCGCAGGCCGAAACGCATCGGCTGGACGACGCCGGACATTACGTGGTCGAAGACGCCCACGAGCGGATCGCGCCGCTCATTGAGCAATTCATCCAAAACCATCCAAACCCAAATCCTTAAATTCCTTCCCATGTCGTCCTTTCACATCCGCGTCGACGCCGATGAGCTGACGTTCTCCGCGTCGCATTTTATGATTTTCGAGGACGGCCAGTGCGAACGGCTGCACGGGCACACGTATCGGGCGTCGGCCGAGGTTTTCGGGCCGTTGAACGCCGGCGGATACGTCGTCGATTTTTTGGCGGTTCGTGAGGCGTTGAAATCGATCCTGGCCGATTTGGACCACCGGACCCTGTTGCCGACGCAGCACGCGGCGTTGCGCGTGGCGTGTCGAGGCGGCGTGGTCGAGGCCTCGCTGGCCGATCGGCGTTGGACGTTTCCAGCGGACGACTGCCAATTGCTGCCGGTCGCCAATACCACCACCGAGTTGTTGGCCCAACACGTCGGACGGTGTCTGCAAACGGCGCTGACGGCCCTGGGCGTCGATTCGGTGGAGCGGTTGCGGGTGGAAATCGACGAAGGCGACGGTTTTTCGGCGGTTTGCGAATTGCGCTAAAGTGCGCCGCCAAAATGGCCGATGTTGGGCGCGGAGTTCTGCGCCATGGCCATTGCCCAAGATAATCTACGCAAAGCCGCCGTCTTGCTGCTGAGCCTGCCGAAGCCGCAGCGTTTGCAGTTGTTGGACCGTCTGTTGCCTCGTCAGGCGGCGGCGGTCGCGGCCGAAATGACCCGGTTGGCGTCCGAGCCGACCGACGTTGCGGAGCCGTTGGACGATCCGGCCGCCGAGCCGTTCGAGTTTCTGCAAAATCTGCCGACCGACGCGCTGTTGGAACTGATCGCCGACGAGCAGCCGCAGACGATCGCGATGGTGCTGTCCTATGTGCCGCCGCAAGAGGCGGCCGCGGCGCTGGCCGGCATGACGCCCGACCAACAGTTTGCCGTGGTATGTCGCATCGCCACGATGGGCGAACCGACGATGGGCGCCATCCACGCCGTCGAGGCGGAACTGCGGCGTCGAATGCCCGACGACGCGCAAGTCGCGCATCGTCGTCGCGGAATCGTCAATGTGGTGCGGATGCTCAACGTCATGGAACCGACGATCGAACGTCGGTTGTTGGGCGAGTTGGCCGACACGGATCCGCAACTGGTCGGCGAGATTCGCAAAGTGATGTTCGGCGTCGACGTCGCATCATGCGGCAGTTGGCCCACCGACCAAGAGCCGGTCTGCTAAGCCGCGCTCTCTTGACTCTCCACTCTCCACTCTCTTCCCCCCCTTCCATCGTTTCCAAACGATTGTTAGCATGGGTGGCATGACTGTCACCCCGATGATGAAGCAATACGAGGAAGCGAAAAGGGCCTGCCCGGACGCGATTTTGTTGTTTCGCATGGGCGATTTTTACGAGATGTTCCACGACGACGCAAAGACCGCGGCGCGCGTGCTGAACTTGGCCCTGACCAGTCGCGAAAAAGGCGAAAACGCCACGCCGATGGCCGGCTTTCCACATCATCAGTTGGAGAGCTATTTGGGCAAGCTGATCGCGGCGGGATTTCGGGCGGCGGTCTGCGAACAGGTCGAAGACCCCAAGCTGGCCAAGGGACTCGTGCGGCGCGAGGTGACGCGAATCGTCACGCCCGGCACCGTGACCGACGACGCGCTGTTGGATCCGCGCGAGAGCAATTTTTTGGCGGCCGTCTGTCCGGGCGAACCGGCGGGGCTGGCGTGGGTTGAGCTTTCCACCGGCCGATTCGTCGCCGCGGGCTTTGCGTCGGGCCGGCTTGCGGATCAACTGGCCCGCGTCGCGCCGGCCGAATGTCTGGTGGCCGAAGATGCCGCTCCGTTGCCGGCGTCGTTCAGCGAGCGGATGATGGTCACGCGGCGGCCCGGCTGGGCGTTTTCGTTGGCGACGGCTCGGCAATCGTTGGCCAAGCAGTTCGGCACCGCGGGACTGGCCGGGTTCGGATTCACCGAAGATCCGGCCGACTTGCAGGCGATTCGCGCCGCGGGGGCCGTGCTCGATTACTTGACCGAAACGCAAAAAAGCTCGTTGGCCCACATCGACCGCCTGCTGCCGTATCGGGTGTCGGGCACGCTGGAGATCGACGAGTCGAGCCGGCGCAGCCTCGAAATCAGCCGCACGATCCGCGACGCCCGGCGCGACGGCTCGTTGCTTTGGGTGTTGGACCGCACGGTCACGGCGATGGGCTCGCGGTTGCTGGCCGATTGGGTCGCCAACCCGCTGTGCGACGTGGCGTCGATCCAGACGCGGTTGGACGCCGTCGAGGAACTGCTCGGCGATCAGGGGCTTTGTGAGGGATTGCAGGAACAATTGCGACGGGTGTACGACGTCGAACGGCTTTTGGCCCGTGTGGCGACGGGTCGGGCCAGCCCTCGCGATTTGAGTTTTTTGGGCCGGACGTTGCGCGGGTTGCCGGCGATCAAAACCAAGCTGGCCGGGCGTCGCAGCGCGCTGGTGGCGATGCTGGAGGCCGCCGTCGATCCGTGTCCCGAATTGTGCGGCACGCTCGAAGCCGCGTTGGCCGACGAGTGCCCGCTGACGAGCCGCGAGGGCGGGTTCATCCGCGACGGGTTCAGCGACGAGTTGGACGCGCTGCGCGAATTGGCTCACGGCGGCAAACAGTGGATCGCACGCTATCAGGCCGGCGAGGTCGAGCGAACCGGCATCTCGACGCTCAAGGTCGGGTTCAACAAGGTGTTCGGCTATTACATTGAAATCACCAACGCGAACCGCGAAAAGATTCCGGCCGATTATATCCGCAAGCAAACGATCAAAAACGCCGAGCGGTATATCACGCCCGAGCTGAAGGAATACGAAGAAAAGGTTTTGACGGCCGACGAGAAGGCGAAAGAGCTGGAATACGCGTTGTTCGTGCAGCTTCGGGACGTCGTAGCGGCCGATCGGCGTCGGATGCAATCGACCGCGGCGGCGCTGGCCCAGGTGGACGCGCTGGTGTCGCTGGCCCATCTGGCTCGACAGCGAAACTATTGCCGGCCCGACGTGGTCGACCAGCCGGTGTTGGAAATTGTCGACGGGCGGCATCCCGTGTTGGACGTCGTCGAGCCGGACGGCAAATTCGTGCCGAACGATACGCGACTGGGTTCGGCGAACGGCGAGCCGGGCAGCGCGATTCTGTTGATCACCGGTCCGAACATGGCGGGCAAGAGCACGTACATCCGTCAGGTGGCGCTGCTGACGCTTCTGGCGCAGATCGGCAGCTTCGTGCCGGCCCGCTCGGCCACGATCGGTGTGGCGGACCGGATTTTCGCCCGTGTGGGCGCCAGCGACGAGTTGACGCGCGGGCAAAGCACGTTCATGGTCGAGATGACCGAGACGGCGCGGATTTTGAACACGGCCACGTCGCGCAGCCTGGTGATTTTGGACGAGATCGGACGCGGCACCAGCACCTACGACGGCATCTCGCTGGCGTGGGCGATCGTCGAACATCTGCACGATCACGTCGGATGCCGGACGTTGTTCGCCACGCATTACCACGAGTTGACCGATCTGGAAAAATCGCTCGGCGGGGTCGGCAATCTGAACGTCGCGGTGCGCGAGTGGCAGGACGAGGTCGTGTTCCTGCACAAGATTGTCGAGGGCGCCGCCGACAAAAGCTACGGCATCCACGTGGCTCGGCTGGCCGGCGTGCCGCGCTCGGTCCTCGAACGATCGAAAGAAATTTTGTCGCAACTGGAAGATGAACATCTTGACGCCGAAGGCCGGGCCAAAATCGCGCGGCCCGAGATCGAACCCCAAAAGACGCACCTCCAGTTGACGCTGTTCGGACCGGCCGACCATCCGCTGTTGGACGACATTCGTCACGCGGACCTGAACAACCTGACGCCCATGCAAGCGTTTCAACTGGTGCAGCAATGGCAGACGACGCTGCGTCAAGAGGGCGGAGGTCGGAAGGCGGAGCGCGGAAAGAAATAGTCCAGTGCGTCGCGCGTCTTTCTTTTTTCTCAAAAAGGACTCCGCTGACACCTTTGGCGATTTCCCATCGCCTGCAATTTCGCGAAAACACGGCCGCCGGCTTCGCATTGTCAAGAAAAACCGCACGTAATCGCTTTGCTGGCAATAGGTTATCGTCAAGCAAAGTGCTCTGGACATTTTTGGGGAGTTTTGGGACACTCCCGCTCTCTTTTTTGGGTTTCCGGCAGATCTTTCTCGACGAGTCTTGGTCATGACAACTCGAAATCGACGGTTCGGCGGGCGATTATCCGGTTGGCGGCCGGCCGTGTTGCTGCTGACGGTCGCGCTGTCGGGTTGTTCGGGCTGGGGCCTTCATGACGAAGGTTTCCGAAAGCATAACGATTTGGCGGAATCGGCTCAACGCGCCCGGACCGACGGCGATGCGAAGGCAAACAACGTCAATTGCTGGGGTCTGAGCGAAAAAAGCCGCCAAATCGAGCGCGACTTGGCCCAATAGCGAGCAACCTGTGGCGCAAAAATTCTCGCCCAGGGGCTACGAACAAAACGGCTTACCGCCCGATCATTGCCTCAGAACCATCGCTCTTTCGACTTCGGGTTGCTTTTCAGCGTTTTGATCGCTTCGCGAAATTCTTCAAATCCCTGCTTGAAAAACTCCACGCGTTGCCGTTCGGCCGCGGTCAATTTCGCCTGGGTCGCTTGCTGCAACAGGGCGTCGGCCTTTTGCATGACTTGATCCGTGTAGACGGCCGGGGCCCAGCGGTAGGGTAATTGCAGCGCCGTGGACAGACATCGTCCGTCGTCGATCAACGCCTGTTCCATGTGTTGGAAATAGGCCAGCATGGGCTTCCAGCCGGGGCCGAAAGCCTTTTGGCAGTAATCGGCCATCAACTGGTCCACGTCCAGCTGGGTGTTCCACGCCAATTTCGCGGCGATGTAGTAGTTCATGCCGTATCGTTGGAAAGCGGTCGCGTCCAGCTGCGTATAAAAACCCTCGGCGCCGATCCGATGGTAGTACGGCATGTCTTTGCGAATCGAATGGACCAGCGGCCACGGTACGTGGTCGAACCGGGGGCGACTGAGCATGTAGTACTCGTAGATGAACAAGTGGTCGGTCACCTTGCGCCAATCGTCGAGCACCTTGCGGAACTCGGCGTTGGGCATGAACACTTCGTTGGGCTGATACGTCTTGCCGGCGATGCACCCGTTGCTTTCGAGCGGATGGTTGTGGCACTGATACGTGTGGCACACCTGAACGATTTGATTCTTGGTGGGCACGAGGCTCCGGTCGAGCGGACGCCGTAGATAATAAGTGTAGGCGCCGGCCTTGACCAGCACGTTCGGATGACGCTTGGCCACTTCGGCCGCAATCGCGTTGTTGAGAACCGCCAGTCGCTTGGAGTAACGACCGAACCAATCTTGGCCGGGCTCGTCCAACGCCTTGCATCGAGGGCATTCGCAATAGCCGTCGCCATCGTTCGGCGACAGCGAGATCACGTCGATGTCGGGCTCTCGGTCGAGGATGGCCAGCAGATTGCGCGTCATCTCGGCGATCAGGGCCGGATTGGTCGTGCAGAGCTGCGTACTATGGCTGGCTGGACGGTCCGGGCGTTTGCGCTTCCCGTTGACCAGAGGCCACCAGTCCGGATGTTGGTCGTAATATTTGGACGCGGGGACCAGTTCGCAAAAACTGTGGTATTGCCACCGCCACTTGACGCCGACCGGTTGCCCGTCAAGATCGACGGACGTGTTGGCCCCGTGAAACAACGCCCAAGGACCGCTGCCGACCGAGCGCACGCGGAAATCGGGCACGGAGGTTTCGTCGATCTGGCCCACGCGGACGGTTTTTTGCTTGGGGACGACGCGGCCCAGTTGCGACGCCCACAACCAGCGGACGCCCAGATGCCGTTCCAGCAGTCCGTGGACGCCGTACACGGCGCTCAGCCCGTCGGATCCGATCACCTCAAGACGGTTGCCCTGCGTTCGCAGACGATAGCCGCGCGAACCCGCCCAGTCGTGTTGGCCCGGCTTGAGCGGATTCAGCGTTAGATCGGTCCGCAGCAGCACCGTGACGCCCGAGGCCGGCTCGCGATCCGCCACTTGCAGCTCAGCGCCCGACATGCGCCGAACATATTCGGCCAGCTCTTGAGCGGCCCAACGTTGTTCGCGGCTGTTTTTGTCCTGGACGACGATCGTAGCCATCGGCGTTCCCTTGTCCACCAAGGTGAGAAAGGGCGGCTTTTCCGGAGGGTATAAGGGCGAGGGCGTTTCGCCGCCGCAAATGATGGACGGGCATGCCAGCGCCACAATCATCGCAAGCTGTGTCGTTTTCCTCATTATGGACGGCGTCTCCGTTAGCCTGGGCTTCCCTGGTTGGAATCGGTGCCCGAGATGATTTAGGTATAAACAGAAGATCATCGCTTGTCAAACTACACGTGACGGCCCGCGGCGCAACGCTCGCGATTTCCGCGAGACGCGTTCGTGGTCGGCCGCCGAATCGTTTTTGGTAAAATCATCTCGGTTTTCGGGCGATTGCGCCGCACGTGGCCTCGCGGCTTGACGCTGTCTTAGACGACTGGTACAATGAGTGAACCAGTTGTAAAATGCGAGAAAAACCATATGGATCGCGATAGCTTGGCCAACAAACTGGTGCGAACAATCCTTGCCGAAATCGCCGCCGGCGGGCAGGCGGCTGGTTCGCAACTACCCTCCGAGCGAGCGCTGACCGAGGAGTTCAAAGTAAGCCGCGGGACGGTTCGGCAAGCGCTGGGCGTCTTGGAAGAGCTTGGCGTGATTGAACGGCGGCAGGGAAGCGGCGCGTTCGTAAAAAACTTTCCAGGCCGTGCGATTCCGTCCCGATATCTCCCGCCGAAAATCACGAACATCACGCTGGACGACATTCTGAGCGTCCGCAAGGCGATCGAATTGACGGCCATCGAACTCGCCTGCGACCGCATCTCGGCCGCGAACCTCAAAACACTGACGACGATCGTCGCCCGGATGGAAACCGAGACGGACGACTTGCCGGCCTTTCTGAAGGACGACATGGCGTTTCACGAGACGGTCATTCGTTCGAGCGACAATTGTCCGCTGGTGACCGCGTTCGAGGCGGTGCGCGAGTATCATCGCTACGCGCATGTGTTCACCAGCCGTCGCGTCGGTGACGAGCGCGCGGCGGTCGAACAACATCGTCGCATTTTGCTCGCCCTGCGTCGGCGCGATGCCAAGGCGGCGGTCGAGGCCCTGCGACGGCATCTCGAATCGCTGGCCTCGGGCAAGTCCGGAAAGAAAGGCGTTTTGAGCCTGTGCGCAATGGAATCCGACTCCGTGCAGCACCGGCTGGTCACGACGGGCTAAGGCGGTCGCCGGTCCGGTTTTTTGCGAGGAATGACAATTACATGATGCAGCTTCCGAAATATTCGATGGGCGTCGGCGATCGTTTCGCTCACGAGGGCGCGGCCCAATTGGACGCCGTCCTTCAGGCTCAGCGCGAGGGCGTCGAAATCGCTCCGGTCTGGAACAAGTCGCACCGCGAGCACACGATCGTCGGAAGCCGCCCGGCGGACGTTCGGGTCGAGGCGGACCGTGCAGTGGCGGATCGCCGCTGGACGTTGCCGTATTTCGTCGACGCCGACCACATCAGCTTGAAGACGGTGGACGGTTTTTTGGACGCAAGCGACTTCTTCACGCTCGACGTGGCCGATTGGATCGGCAAGGATGCGGGCGACGCGGCGGTCGAGGCGTTTGTCCGGCGGCACGAGTCCCTGGTCGGGTCGGTCGCCATCGCGGGCATCGAGCGGCCGGTGACGATCTCGCGGCCGATGATCGTCGAGGCGGCGCGAAAATTTTTGGCCGCCGTTCACGAGGCCGGCGAGATCCATCGCCGCATCCAGGTGGTCAAGGGCGATCAGGCGGTCATCGAGGTGTCGTTGGACGAGACCGATCGGCCGCAATCGCCGCTCGAGTTGCTGATGATCCTCAGCATGGTGTCGGAAGAACAAATTCCCGCCCAGACGATCGCGCCGCGGTTCGCCGGCCGTTTCAACAAAGGGGTGGAGTATGTCGGCGACCCGGCCGAGTTTGGACGCCAATTTCACGACGATCTGGCCGTGGTGGCGTTCGCGGTCGAACGGTTCGCATTGCCCAAGAACTTGAAATTGAGCGTGCACTCGGGCAGCGACAAGTTCGCGATTTACGGGCCGATGCGCGAGGCGATGCGGCAGTTCGGGGCGGGCGTGCATCTGAAAACGGCCGGCACGACGTGGCTTGAGGAAGTGATCGGGCTGGCCGCGGCGGGCGGCGACGGACTGCAAATCGCCAAGGACGTGTATCGCGGAGCGTTTGGCCGGTTCGACGAACTGTGCGCCCCGTATGCGACGGTGATCGACATCGAGCGAGCGAAACTGCCGTCGCCCGACGCCGTGGCGCGTTGGGACGGCGAGACATTCGCGGCGGCGTTGCGGCACGACGCTTCGTGCCCGACGTATGATCCGAACGTGCGGCAACTGTTGCACGTCGGCTACAAGGTGGCGGCCGAGATGGGACGCCGGTTCACCGACGCCTTGCAGCGACACGCCAAAGTGGTCGGCGACAACGTAACACAAAACCTCTTCCAGCGGCATATTCGGCCGCTGTTTCTCGGCAAGTAACCACCTCCTTTTGAACTCAGGAGAAACATGCACATGCAGTCAGGACAAACCGCCTTCGGATGGATCGACTGGACCGTCGTCGTCGTGTATTTCGTCGGGATTACGTTGTACGGATTGTGGGTGGCTCGAAAAACTCACACCAGCAACGCCTATTTTTTGGGCGATCGAAAGCTGTCCTGGTGGGTCATGCTCGCGCAATCGTTCAGCACCGGCACGCACGCCGAGGGGCCCGTGCTCCAGGCCGGCGCCACCTTCGGCCGCGGATTCGCCGGGATTTGGTATCAGTGGAAAAACATGCTCATCACGCCGTTCTACTGGCTGATCGCGCCGTGGTATCGTCGAAGCCAGCGCACCACGGTGGCCGAGATCGTCGAGGACCGTTACGGCCGCGGCATGGGTTTGATTTATGCGATTTTCGCCATTGCATTTTTCGTCTTCCTACAGGGCGTCATGCTTAAAGGGGCCGGCAAGGCGGTGGCCGGAGCGACCGGCGGCCAAATCTCGGCCAACGGCGTCGTCGTGGCCATGACCGTCGTGTTCATGATTTACAGTCTGGCGGGCGGATTGGTCGCCTCGGCCCACACGAACCTGATTCAAGGCTTCCTCATTATTCTGTTGTCGTTCATGTTGCTGCCGGTCGGACTGATGGCGGTCGGCGGATTTTCGGGCATGAGGAGTCTCTTGCCGACCGACTTCTTCGAGTTGTACAACCAACGGAGCGGCATCGACAGCTTCACCGTGTTGATGTTGGCCGTCAACGGACTGGTCGGCATCGTGGCCCAGCCGCACATGGTCAGCATGTGCGCCACCGGCTCGAACGAACGGGCTGGACGAGTCGGCCAGACCTACGGCGCCATCGTCAAGCGGCTTTGTGCGGTCGGTTGGGCGCTGACCGGTTTGATCGTCGCCGGAATGGTCGTGAAGGTCGGCGTCACGCTGAAAGACCCTGAAGAGGCGTTCGGCTATGCGTGCCTCCACTTTCTCGGACCAGGACTGGTAGGCTTGATGGTCGCATCGATCGTGGCGGCCAACATGTCGGCCTGCTCAAACTTCATGGTGAACACCGGGGCCCTGTTCGCCAAGAACGTCTACGTGTCGTATCTGAGGCCGAGCGCCGGCGACCGCGAGGTGTTGCGCGTCGGACGGATTTCCGGCGTGGCGCTGACGCTGTTGGGCGTGTGGTTCGCGATGTGCATGACCGACGTGCTGAGCGCGTTCATGTTCACGGAGACGACCGCCGCGTTGATGGGCGTCATGTTCTTGGGCGGGGTGATTTGGAAGCGAGCGAACCGTCAGGGCGCCGCGGCTTCGATCCTCGTGGCGTTCGTAGCCTATTACGCATTGAACTATCTGATGACCTGCGACATGCCGAGCGACTCGCACGGATATCTGTGGCCGGTCGTGCAGCACGCATGGAACTGCTTCCAGGAGGGAACGCTCGGCAAGTTCCTCGGCAGCGGCACGTGGCAGTTGGTCGCCAATTGGAAGGGCGGCCCCTTCGGCTGCACCATGGTGTTCGGATTTGTCACGCTGATCATCGTCAGTCTGTTGACCAAGCCGGAGTCGCCCGAACGGATCGAACGGTTCTTCAACAAGATGCAGCGATCGAGCGACGACGCGACCTCGCTGGACACGGAGTTGACCGTGTCGGCGGCCGATCGCGGAGAAGATCTGGTCTTGTTGGACCTGCCCGGCTGGTTGACCGCTGCCCGGTGGCGAGGGTTCTTCCATCGCTATCGTGAGGACGTGGTGGGGTTTGCCCTGGCGTGGGTCTCCGTGGCGTTGTTGATCCTCATGGCGTGGGGCCTGATGCAAATCGGAAAATGACCTTCAGAGCGGAGAAGCGAACATGAAAACGAATCGACCGGCGTCGACGCCGATGGTTGGGCGACGCGAGTTTCTGCGATGGAGCGCCTTGGGCGGGCTGGGATTGGCTGCGGGCGGTTTTGGTCTCGGGCTGAACACCGGCTGGGCGGACGAGCGGCGCCCAATCGATCTGGTGCGGGTGGGCATCATCGGCATCGGCGCGCGAGGCATCGGCCATGTCCGCGAACTGCTGAAGGTCGAGGGCGTGGAAATTCGCGCGCTGTGCGACGTCGACGAGAGCAAGGTCGTCGCAGCACAAAAGCTGATCCAAAAGGCCGGCAAGCCGAAGGCCAAAACCTACACGCGCGGCCAGACCGACTACCGCCGGTTGTGCGAGTCGGAGGATCTCGATCTGGTGTTGAACGCGGCGCCTTGGGCGTTGCACACGCCGATCTGCCTGTTGGCGATGAACCACGGAAAGCACGCCGCCACCGAGGTGCCTGCGTCGCAGACGATCGAGGAATGCTGGGCGCTGGTCGAGACGGCCGAAAAGACCGGCAAGCAGTGCATCATGCTCGAAAATTGCTGCTACGACCGGCCGGAAATGATGATTTTCAACATGGTTCGCCACGGGTTGTTCGGCTCGCTGCTTTACGGCGAGGGCGGCTATCTGCACGATCGCCGGAAGTCGATGTTCGCCGACTCGGGCAGCGCGCTGTGGCGCACCCATTACGCCGAGGTGTCGAACTGCGATCTGTACCCGACGCACGGGCTGGCGCCGATCGCACAGTATATGAACGTCAACCGCGGCAATCAGTTCACACGGTTGGTGTCGATGAGCAGCCCCTCGCTGTGTCTGAACGAATATGCCGCGAAGAAGTTCGGCCCCGACAGCCCGCAGGCCAAACAAAAGTACACGGAAGGCGACGTGGTCAGCACGCTGATCCAAACGGTGGCGGGCCAGACCATCGCCCTGACCCACGACACCCATTCGCCGCACCCGTACAGCCGCAAGATCGCTTTGCAGGGCACGCGCGGGACCGTGCGGGTGTATCCCGAAGAAAAAATTTATTTGGAAGGCACTGCAAAAAAAGAGGAGTGGGAACCGCTCGAAAAGTATCGGGAGCAATACGAGCATCCGATCTGGAAACAGCTTTCGAAGAAGTCGAAGGGCGGCGGCCACGGCGGCATGGATTACATTCAAGCCTATCGGCTGATTCGCGCCTTTCGAAAGGGCGTCGAGCCGGACATGGACGTCTACGACGCGGCGGCGTGGAGCGCCGTGGTGGCGCTGAGCGGCGAGTCGATCGCGAAGAAGAACGCGCCGGTCGAGTTCCCGGACTTTACTCGCGGAAAATGGAAACAGCGTCCGCCGTTGGAACTGCTTGCCGACTGACGGCAAAACGGTTATCATGGCACGATGGCATTTTAGCGTAGGATAGGAAAGGAGATTCATATGTCCAGTGCGCCCAAATATCTGGATTTGCAGGTCAACGGCTACGCCGGCCTTGATTTCAACTCGGACGAGGTGACGCCCGAGCGGTTGCGCCATGTCTGCGAGTTGCTCCGGGAAGACAGCGTCGAGGGGATTCTGGCCACGATCATCACGGCCGAGATTCCGAAGATGGTCTCCTGGTTGCGTCGGATCGTCGACATCCGCCGACAAGACCCGCTGGTGGCCGACGTGATCAAGGGCTTTCATATCGAGGGGCCGTTCATCAACGAAACGCCCGGGTATGTCGGCGCGCATCCGATTCACGCCGTGCGTCCGGCCAACGTGGATGACATGAAGAAGCTGATGGAGGCTTCCGACGGCCTGACGCGAATCGTCACGTTGGCGCCCGAACGAGACCCGGGCCAACGATTGATCCGCTGGCTGGTCGGCCAGAAGGTCGTCGTTTCGGCCGGCCACTGCGATCCCAGCCTCGACGAATTGCGGGCGGGCATCGACGCCGGGTTGACGTTGTTCACGCATTTGGGGAACGGCTGTCCGGCCATGATGCACCGTCACGACAACATCATTCAACGGGCGTTGAGCCTGCACAATCAGTTGACGCTGTGCTTCATCGCCGACGGCGTTCACATTCCGTTCCCGACCTTGGGCAATTTCCTGGAATTGGTCGGCATGGAACGCACCGTGTTGGTAACCGACGCGATCATGGCGGCTCGGCTCGGGCCGGGCACGTACACGCTCGGCGAACGCACCGTCCAGATCGGCGAGGACTTGGTCGCCAAGGAGCCGGGAGGACAGTTCTTCATCGGTTCGACGGCCACGATGCCTCGCATGGCGAAGTTGCTCAAGGAAAAACTGCATTTCTCCGACAGCGACATCGAGACGTTCCTGATCCGCAATCCGCGCCGCGTGTTGGAGTCGGCGGCCTAGAGCGGTTCTCATGAAGGTGTAGTGGGCGCCATGGTTCACGCTTGCGTGGCCATGGTGCGGTTTTCTCGGAAAAACATGTCCACGACAAGCGTGGGCATGGCACCCAACACGCTACAGCGAGAGTGAAACCGCTCTAATACGCGTTCCAACTTGAAAACGAACAGTCCATAAAAAAAGCACGTTGAGGCGGCCTTTCGAGGGACCACCTCAACGTGCGATTTTTTTAGCGTGGCGTCAAACGATTACGAAGCCGCGCCGTTCCGAAGACGGACCAACGCCGGTTCGGGACAGTAGCTGATTGTCACCTGTCGGCCTTCGTTGGCGATCGACAACCGCGCCGCCTCCACCACCAACTCGTTGATGGAGCTGTCGGCCGGAGTGGCCACGATGCCGCGTTGGTCGATCGCCTTGACGGCTTCCTGACGCTTCGCCAACGATTGGGACGCGGACAAGCCCGCCCCCGCCGCGTTGACCGCGACAGCCGATTCGACGATCGCTTCGATCGAATCGTAGCCGTATCCGACCGGTTTCAGGCCTTCGCCCTGCCAGGGCACGAGCCGGAAATAGTCGGGCGAGACGAATCGGAACGCCGCGCCGGATTGATGATCGATGTAGCCGTGGCTGACGCCGCGGAACTGATCGTCATGGCGAATGATCGCGCCGCGGTCGCCGCCTTCGCAGAACATGCAAAGACCTTGGTCGTTCGTGCCGGCGCCTTCGTCCGGATAGCCCAGACCGTTGAGCACGCTCAGCACCGCGCCGTTCTCCCAGACCACCTGGCCCGTCGACCACAAGTAGCCGACGTTGCCGTTGGGGAAACGGCCCTCGACGCCGTGAACCGACACCTCGACCGGACGCAGGCCCGTGATGAAATACACCAGATCGACGTAGTGGCATCCGATGTACGTGAACGGGTCGCTGTTTTCCTTGAGGAACCAGTTCTGGAAGTTCGAGTACCGATACCGATACGGCTCGACCAGCTTGGCTTCGCCGCATCGGAACTCGCCGAAACGTCCGGCGCGATACAATCCGCGGGCGTCGAGGCTGCGGCGATCGAACCGCTTGTGGTAGTCGACGCCCACGACCAGGCCGCGGGCCATCGCCAACTCTTCGAGCTCTTTCGCCTGCGCGTACTTGAGCACGAGCGGCTTGACCGTCAGGACGTGCTGATCGTGCAGCAAGGCATCGCGGATCACCGGGTAGTGGAAGTGGTCGGGAACGGCCACCACCACC
This sequence comes from Thermoguttaceae bacterium, assembly GCA_039698075.1. Taxonomy (GTDB): domain Bacteria; phylum Planctomycetota; class Planctomycetia; order Pirellulales; family Thermoguttaceae; genus JAJFVC01. The sequence continues at coordinate 24,145 of JBDKTJ010000182.1, forward strand.
AGGCTGTGCGGCGGCAGCGCCGCGATCGCGTCGCGATACAGGTTTGGATACATCCGATCGGGCGGCTCGGACAGCGAGGGCATCGCCTCGAACGTCTGGCCGGGAAACGCCTTTTGGAACATCGGCTCGTCGGCCAGTTCCTTGAGCGGCGGCGAGTTGAGCGCGCAGATCTGGATCGGGCCCAGATCGCCGCGGCGTTGCAGGTGGTAGATCGACGGCAACAGTTGATCGTGCGTGATCATGCCGCCGCCGACGATCAACACCCGCATGGGAGCGTTGTTCGATGGACTCATGCCAACACCTCCTCCATGGCTTCTTCCAAGGTAGCCAGACCTTCGCGGATGGCGTCCTCAGGGGTGATCAACGGCGGGGCGACCTTGACCGACGCTCCGCAGTACCCGACCGGCGCGAACATCAGCAGACCCTTTTCGATGCTCCGTCGGATGATGGCGGCCGCCATGGCGGCGTCCGGATCGATGGTGCCCGGCTTGACGATGTGCAACGCGGCGACCAAGCCCTTGCCGTGCACCGCGCCAACGTGCTTCGCAAAGCGCTGGCCGATGCGTCGCAGTTCAGGCTGGAGAATGTCGCCCATGCGCTGACAATTCTCGACCAGGCCTTCCTCTTCGATCACTTGCAGGTTGGCGATGACCGAGGCCGCGCAGACCGGGTTGCCCGTGTGGGTCGAGGTCATCGCTCCCGGCGGATACAGGTCCATGATGTCGGTGCGTCCGATGACCGCCGAGACGGGCAATCCGCTGGAAATGCCCTTGCCGCAGCAGATCAAATCCGGCATGACATCGTAGTGCTCGAATCCCCAGTACTTGCCCGTCCGACCGAAACCGGCCTGCACTTCGTCGCAGATCAGCAGCGCGCCGTGCTCGTCGCACCAGCGTCGGGCCTTTTGGATATACTCGGGCGGGGCGAAGCTGGCGTTGCCGCCTTGATACGATTCGGTCATCACGCCGGCCACGTCGTCGGGATTGACGCCCTGATCGGCCAGCGATTTCAGGAACAGGTCGAAGCTGGTGTCCGGGCAGCGGAAACCGTCCGGGAACGGCACTTGGACCATGTTCTTGTCCAGGTTGACGATCCACTGCTTCAAGGCCGGGATGCCGCCGACCATCTGAGCGCCCAACGTGCGGCCGTGGAACGCGTTCGTGAAGCTGACGATCGTGATCTTCTTCCGGTTGCCGTTGCGCTGGCCCCAGCTACGGGCCAACTTGACGACGCACTCGCACGACTCGGCGCCGGTGGTCAACAGAAAGGCCTTGGTCTTGCCCATCCCTTTTGGCGCCACGCGGGTCAACGCCTCGACCGCGTTGGCGCGGACCTCGGACGGGAAGCAGTAGTTGTGGATCAGCCCGTGATCGACTTGATCGCGGATGGCCTTGATGATCTTGGGATGCGAATGCCCGGCGTTGGTGACCAACACGCCCGACGACCAGTCGAGCCACATGTTGCCAAAACGGTCATAAACTTGGATGCCTTGGGCACGGTCCCAAAACACCGGCGGCTGGCCGCCCATCGAACGCGGCTCGTGCTCCTGCAATTTTTTCAGCAGCGGGGCCGACTCGGGGACCGGAATTTCCGTCACGATCCGGCGATACTTTGTGGAAACAGGACGTACTTTCGACGCTTGCGCAGTCATGCTAATACACCTCGAAACGAATCTGGTCGACAAGTCCCGCGGGGGACCGATCGAAAAAACACCCGTCCGGTGGGTCGGACGGATCCGCTTCTGGACAGTTAGCCGGCGCTGTAGTGCCTCCACGGATGCCAGCGCAAGCCAAACAGCTTCACGTCATTCAACCAAACGATGCTCTGAGGAAAGTCGGCATTTCTCAATGTCGCCAAACCAAACAAAAACACCCCGACCCAGACCGACCCGGTATTTCGGGTCTACGGTCCAGTCCGGAGTGCTCTTCTTGGGTGTCGACAGTGCCGCTACGGATGTCGACGAGCATCAGATTTCCTTATTATCCTAACAAAAGACGCCCGGCCGGCAAACCCCATGTTCTAGGGGTTCGGAAAAAATAGTCCCTGGCCCGTGTGGCCCGGCGAAGACGTCGGTTGCATCGGCTTTTTTGTCCACCTTCCGCCTTTCGCGGTTCCGATTTGTGGTCGCCCACTGGTCGACAAGCCATAATTTCCCTAAGCTGTAGGACGAATAAGATCGTGAACTTTTTCACAAAGTTTAGCGACCAACGGGAGCGGATTGGAGCCAACCGAGCAGTCGCTCGTAGGAGTTGGCGGCCACGCCGCCCTGTGTTTTTGTCGAATCGTTTTGGCCTCCGGGTTTTCGCTGTCATGTCGCTGACGCTGATCGGTTATCGCGCCACGGGAAAGACCACGCTGGCCCGGCTGTTGGCCCAACGGCTCGATTGGGATTGGATCGACGCCGACGTGGAGATTGAACGCAGGGCGGGCAAGTCCATCGCGAAGATTTTCGCCGAGGCGGGCGAGCCGGCGTTCCGCGATCTCGAATCGGCCGTGATCGCCGACCTTTGTCAACGCGATCGGCTGGTCGTGGCGGCAGGCGGCGGCGCGCCGATGCGCTCCGAAAACCGAACGGCCATGCGCCAGGGCGGCAAAGTCGTTTGGCTGACGGCCCTGCCCGAGACGATTTTGCAGCGGATGTCGGGCGATGCGACCACCGCCGCTCGACGCCCCAATCTTACTGAAAAGTCTCCTCTGGACGAAATTGTCCATCTGCTTCAGGTCCGCCGGCCGATTTATCAACAGACGGCCGATTGGACCGTGGACACGGAAGGAAAAACGCCGGACCAGTTGGCCGACGAGATTTTTGCCCGTCTTTTCCCATGAACACTTTTTGCGACATTCCGCTGGAAGCCCGCCTGGTCGTGATTTTTGTGTTGGGCGCGTGCCTGGGCGCCGCGGTCAATTGGGCGATCTATCGGCTGGCGTGGTTTTCGCGGGCCGTGAGCCCCTGGTCATCGCCCGATCCTTCGGCGCCGCCGCGGCATGGGTTCGATCGGACGCCCGTCTTCGGATGGTTGGGGTTGCGTCGAGAGGCTTCATTGCACGGAGCGGGCTTTTGGATTCGGCCGATGTTGCTGGAGATTGCGACCGCCGCCGGATTGGCGTGGCTCTACGGATGGCAAACGACCACTTCGCCGACGTTGTCGTCCGAGGCCGTGCTGCTGAAGTTTTTGGCCAACTCGCTGCTGATCGCGTTGATGTTGGCGGCCTCGATGATCGACGTGGACGAAAAAATCATCCCGGACGCGATCACGGTCCCCGGCACGCTGGCCGGCATCGCATTGGCCGCCGCCTGGCCCGAGTCGCTGCTGTTCGACCCGTTCCAACTGCCATCGAGCAGCTTTTTACACTTGGCCTCGCCGAACCCCTGGCCCGACGGCTTAAACGCTTTTCCGAACGGCTGGTCGCTGACGTTGGCGCTGGCCTGTTGGTGGGCGTGGTGCGCGGCGTTGCTGCCGCGAACGTGGCGGATGCGTCACGGGTGGCGTCGGGCCGTGCAGCTTTGTCTGGCCCGCATCGCACGCGAGCGGGTTTCGTATCGCATCGGCGCGATGGCCGTTTTCGGATCGCTGGTTTTCGCGTGGATTTGGACGCTCGGCGGATGGGCCTGGCAAGGGCTCTTGAGCTCGCTGGTCGGCGCGGCGGTCGGCGGCGGACTGATTTGGGCGGTTCGCATCATCGGCAAGGCCGTTTTGCGTCGCGAGGCTATGGGCTTCGGCGACGTCACGCTCATGGCCATGATCGGGGCGTTCCTCGGTTGGCAGCCCTGCCTGGTGGTTTTCTTTCTCGCCCCGTTTGCAGGCTTGGTCGTCGGCATATTG
>JBDKTJ010000183.1:0-25925 GCA_039698075.1 Thermoguttaceae bacterium
TCCGCATCGAGCCCTAGGCGGACGGACGCCGCACGAGTTTTCGATGTTGGAGGGCGGGCCTAGGCCCGCCCTCCAAAACCCTGTTGGCTAACCTTCCAACTGGATCAAAATCGGGGAGCACCTCAAAACCCTACCGACTAACCTTTCACTTGGATCAAAGTTGGGGAAGCCCGTCAGCGTCCATCGGGCGGTGGGGGTTGACGCAGTTAATATAATGCCTCTACGGACTAGGAGACTATCCGATGGACCGGCGAACTTTCCTTCGATCGGTTGCGACAACCACGGTCGCGGCCTCGGCATTGACGAAGTCCGGCTTGTTTGGCCGGTCCGACGCCGCCAGTACTCAACCAGCCCACAAGGAGCTTGCCATGCACTCGTTGATCTCGCTGCCCTACGCGTATGACGCCCTGGAACCGTACATCGACGCCCGAACCATGGAGATTCATCACACAAAACACCATCAGGCGTACGTCGACAAGTTGAATGCGGCGTTGGAAAAATATCCGGAGTTGCAATCGCTCAGTTCGATCGAATTGGTGTCCGATCTGGCTCGCGTGCCGGAAGACATCCGCACGGCGGTCCGCAACAACGCGGGCGGCGACGCTAACCATGTGATGTTCTTCACGATGCTGTCGCCCAAGGGCGGTGGTCGTCCGGTCGGCAAGCTGTCCAATGCGATCCGTGCGGCGTTCGGCGATTTTGACACGTTTCAGCAGAAATTTACAGCCACGGCCGCCGCGCATTTCGCCAGCGGTTGGGCTTGGCTCAGCGCCGATTCGTCCGGAAAGCTTCAGATCGAAACCACACCGGGCCACGACAGCCCCTGGATGGTCGGCCGAAAGCCGATCGTGGTGCTCGACGTCTGGGAACACGCCTATTATCTGAAACACCAAAACCGCCGGGCCGACAGCATCGCCGCTTGGTGGAACATTTTGGATTGGGCCCACGCCGAACGAAACTTCGTCGCGTAGTCACGATGCCCAAGCCCGTCCGGTCGAGAAGGCGGGCAATCTGGGTTGACTGCAAACGGTCCGCAAAGTTCGGAAATCCCGCGGCTGGCGCCTGGGCGGTGGTTTTAGGGCATTTTGCGAGACAAATCGCCCTTGCGGCATGGGATGGTTGCGAGTATCCTCCGTGCCCTCTTCCGTGGGTTTCCAAGCAAAATCGAAAGTGGCGTCCTACGGAGATTTTTGCCTTGGTCGGCGTTTTGCGTCGGCCGTCGCTTTTGTGGTTGTGCGGAGCTTTTTTGGTCAGTCGGACACTGAGGTGATACGATGACTCGTCCGTTCCTTCGACGTTGGCTTATCCTGTCGACACTTCTGGCGGCTGCGCTGTTGCCGTCGTTGGGATGCAGGACTGGTCTGATGACGGTGATGTATTTGTTGAAGGGTACGGACGTGGATCCCGATTTCGCCGGTTTGAAGGGCAAGAAGGTGGCGGTCGTGTGCCGACCGATGGTGTCGCTGCAATATCGCAACATCAACGTGTCGAACGATCTGGCGTTGGAGATTACGCGGCTTCTGAAAGAGAAGGTGCCGAAAATCGAAGTCGTCGAGCAACGCAAGGTCGCCAAGTGGGTCGACGAAAACTCGTGGGACGAGTACGCCGAGGTGGGCCGCGGCGTGAAGGCCGATATAGTCGTCGGCGTCGATCTTGAACAGTTCAGCATCTATCAGGGCCAAACGCTCTATCAAGGCAAGGCCAACGCCACGCTTCGGGTCTACGATTGTCAGCAAAAAGGCAAGTTGGTGTTCGAGAAGATCGTGCCGCCGTCGATCTATCCGCCCAGCGGGGGCGTGTCGACTTCGGATCGCGCCGAAGCGGAGTTTCGCCGCGAGTTTGTCGCGGTGCTGGCCGACCAAATCGCTCGACACTTTTACTCCCACGATCCACACGCCGATTTGGCGTTGGACGCCGCCGCTTTGAAGTGATTCGGTTCCTGGTTGTGGCATCTCCATGGACGCTGGGCCGGAAAAGCGGCGATCGGCGGTTGGCAGTCCCCGCCTTGGTGGCAAACCGGCCCGAAATTTGACGTCGCGCCGTCTGGCGTCTAACATGGAATGGGGGGACAATTGACGCCGGGAGGGAATCATCATGTCGCTGCTTGACCTTCAGGTTCGCAATCCAGTCAGGGCGATCGGCCGACGCGCTGCGTTGCCGCAAGTCGCATCCATTCATCGCGGCGTGGCCTCGCGGACGATCAGCGCGGGCATGGTTCTGTCGACGTTGGCGGTGATTCTGTTTTCGATGTCCTCCGGGCTGGCGGCGGCCGATCGCAACGCGACGCGCACGTCCAAGCCCAAGCTTCCGAAGCCGGAGGATGTGTCGATCGAGACCGACGACGGCGTGGAGCTGGCGTTGACCTACTACCCCGGCCCGAATGGCAAACAATCGGTTCCCGTCGTCCTGTTGCACGGCTGGAAACAGAGCCGCAACGATTTTCGGGACATGGCGTTGGCGTTGCAGGCGGCGGGCTGCGCCGTGGTGACGCCCGACCTCCGCGGACATGGCCAAAGCCTGCGGCGCAAAGGCGTCCAACGCGACGAGACCCTTAACGCCGCGACCATGTCATCCGGCCAGTTTGCCGCGATGGCCGATTACGACATGATGGCCGTCAAAAAATTTCTGTGGAAGCGAAACAACGCCGGCGAGTTGAATCTCGACAAGCTTTGTTTGATCGGTGCGGAGATGGGCGCCTCGGTCGCCTTGAACTTCGCTTTGGCCGACGCGCGCGACCAGGACGACAATCCCGTGGCGCGGGCCGACTACAAGATCGGACGGTTCGTCAAGGCGCTGGTGTTGATCTCGCCGGAATTGGCGTTCCGCGGTCTGCCGGTCCGACAAGCCGCCGTTTATCCGCCGATTCGCGACGACGTGTCGATGTTGATCTTTGTCGGTCGGCAGGATTCCAAGGCTTTTGACGAGGCCAAGCGCGTGCATGGGTTGGTCGAACGCCATCGTCCCGAGCCGACGGGCGTCACGGCGGCCGAACGCAACGACAAGCGAACGCTCTTCTTCGTCAAGTGTGACACGAGACTCCAAGGCGAAAAACTGCTCGATCCCAGGTTCAACCTGTCCGGATTGACCATCGAGTTCATCCAGCGTCGGTTGATCAAGAGCGAGTCGTCGAAGGCCTGGACGTGGCAGGAACGCAAAATCCCGCACGGCTGAGCGCCGCAGGTTGTCGGCGACGCCCGCTTTTTGCCTGTCCGTGAACTTCCACACTCGCCCATGCGGCGATCAAGGGGTGCGATGCGGCGGCTGGGCCGGTTTCGCGCCGGCGCCCAAGCCGAAGCTGGGGAAGATCGTGTCGACGGTGTTCTCGTTGAAATCGAAAATCACCCAGCCCGCCGACCCCTGCAGTCGGGCGTCGCGAATCTGCGCGGCCGTCTGATCCGCCGACAATCGGCTGCCCGAAGAAAGCGCCCCGATGCCCGGATACAGCAATGCGTGACCGTCGATCAGCTCTTTCTGCGACGCGACGAAACGGTGAAACCGCGCTTGGCTATTCGTGTAGTCCATCGGGCAGACAAAGTCGAGATAGCCGGCCTTGACCCATGCGACCCAATCCTGCGCGACCGCCTTGCGGCAATTCGGGTAGCTGCCGAACACGGCCGCGGAGATTTTCAGGCCCGGCCGCAATTTGCGGGCTTCGTGGCTGACGGCTTTGACCACGGCGGTGATCTGCCGGCATCGCCACTCGTTGTACTCCGCCTGACGATCGCCGGAATAGCAGTCCGTCGGCCAATGGGCGACGGGCCGTCCGCTGTCGGCTTCAAATCGCTTCCGACACCCGTCGCAGTAGCAATGGTCGCGATCGGGATAGCGGATGTAGTCGAAGTGCAATCCGTCGACCGGGTATTTTTTGGCGATTTCCAGCATCGAGTCGATCTCCAGCTTTCGATTCGCCGGATCCGACGGGCAAAGCGAGTCGTACGGTTTGCCGTCGAACGACACCTGCATGCGCCCCGCGGCCCGCATCTTGTCGATCCAGGCCTTCGGTGATGCGTTGCTGACACGGAAATCGGCTTTCCACACATGGACTTCCAAACCGTGCCGCTTGGCCGCCGCGCAACACTGTTCGAGCTGATCGCCGTACTTTCGGAACTGGTCGCTTCGGGGCAGCACGTCGCTGGCGTAGTGAGCGCTGCCGCCGTTGAGCATGTTCGGCAGCACCATATTGAAGCCGTTGTCGGCCAGCAACTTCGCCGAACGTTCCCAGTCGCCGGGAAACACGCCCATGCCGGAATGGTTCCACGCGGCCCGGGCCTCGTGCGACGGACTGCCGATCGAACGGATATAGCCGTCCGCCAACAAGCCGTGGGCGCGGTCCGCCGTCTCGATGGCCGCAACATACTGGCCCTGTTCGAATTGCCGTTCGGCCTGTTGAACGACCTTCCGAACGTCGTCGACCGAGCGGCCCGCCTGCTGCAAATACGACAGCGATTCGTCGAGACTGTCGCAGTGTCCCACCTGTCCGATTCGATCGATCCGCGTTCGGGCGATCTGTTTCCAAACCGACGGGGCAAGTTGGCCCGACAGCGACGTCAGCAATTGTTGATTACCTTTCGCGTCGTCCGACCGCAAAACATGCGAGATCATCGCGCCGCGATCGCTCAGCACGACGGCCGGCTTTTCGGTCGGTTTTCCGGCGTTGTCAAACCATCGGGCGATGATCCGAGCGTTTTGTCCGACCGGTTCGACCGCTGCGATGGCCAAAGGTTGTTGTCGGACCGACGTCGGCAGCCCGGCGATGTCGAGTCGATCGAAACGGATTTCGGAGAATTCGCCTTTACGCTGTTGCAACGTCCGTTTTGCGGCGCCAAAGCCCAACAGCGAGCCGAGCCGCTCGGGCAGCCAATGGCAGACCACCAGTTTTCCGCCCGATTGAACGAACCGTTCCAACGCGGCGACGCACTCCGGACTGGGATCCGGATTGTTCAGCAACAGGGCGACGCGATGCCGGTCGAGCGCCCCGGCCGCTACGATGTCTTCTTGCAAGACGTCCACGTCGAGGCCCACGTCCGCCAACAGCAACGTCATCGACTTGGTCTTTTGGACGGCCAACTTTTGAGCGCCCGGCGTCTTGGCGAGTGTTTTCGACGACGGTGCGACGATCGCCACGTCGTTCCACTCCGACTTCAGCCCGTACAAACGGACCTTCAGATCGCAAGGCTTTTGATCGGTCGGCCGCCAAAGGGCGACGCGAACCGTGTCGATCTTGTCCCAACCGTCCGGTGAACCCTCTGTGACAAACGAGTCTCTCGGAATCGAAACGCTTTGTCGCTGCCGGCTGTACAATTGTCCGCTGCTGAAATACCATCCGTTGCCGCTGTGAAAATACAGCGCGATTCGAAGCGGAAATTCGGACGCCTCGGCTGCGGCGTCGAACTTGAACACGCCGACGTGTCGCAAATCAAGCGAGACCGAGCGATCGATGGTCGCCCGTCGCAGCTTCGGTTGCGAAGCAAACGGGGCGGCGAGCACCACGGCCGGACGGTTGTCGCTCGTGACGACGGTGATCGGACGGGTCTTCTCGGCGGCCTTCCAAGCGGCGCGCGCCGCGGTTTCGTCGGCATAACGGAAATCGTCGAGCGACTCCGCGTTGGCCACTGCGGACAACATCCAACAAGACAGCAGCACGAGACCGTTCATGCGAGGCTCCTTAGCATAGGGGGGAGTGGGGGTTTCACGTACGACAGGCCGCAGGAGGTAGGATGGTGGTTGCGACCCCATGTCGTCAATATAGAGGTCCGACGGACTGTCTGCAAGCAATCGGTATCAGCATCGCCGCAGATTTCGTGATCGAGATTTTTGGGCAAAACGCGGGCGATCGTGCAAGGGTCTTCCCCCACCCGCCGCTCAGGTGGATTGTGGAGCGAACGGGCTCGCCTTACAATACAGTTATATGAGCGACCTTCATGAAGAATGCGGCGTGGTGGCGGTCTATCATCTTCCCGGCTTGGGCGTTAGTCCTTTGTGCCCCGAACAGGGGCCCGAGGAAATCTCGCGGCTGGTGCCTCGCATGTTGCTGGATATCCAGAATCGAGGCCAACTGGCGGCCGGCATCACCACGTACAATCCGCGTCGTCATCAATTGATCGACACGTACAAGGACGTCGGCAGCGTCAGCGAAGTGTTTCGGCTCAGCCATCGCGGCAAATATGAGAGCCTGATGGAGGAGTACGCCGGGCGGGCCGCCATCGGACACGTTCGCTACGCCACCTGTGGGCAGGACGATCGGAGCTATGCCCAGCCGTTCGAGCGGCACCATATCAAAAAACATAAATGGTTCAGTTTTGCGTTCAACGGCCAGTTGACCAATTTCATGGACCTGCGTGAAGAGCTGCTGGACGATCACGACAACTATCTGGCGCGAGAGTCGGACACCGAAGTCCTCATGCACCAGATTTGCGGGGCGTTGGCCCGCGAGCGGCGTCCTCAGCTTTTGGACCTTTGCCGGCATTTCGCCCGAAAGTTCGACGGCGCCTACAGCATCGTGTTTCTCGACGCGTTGGGCAACATGATGGTGGCCCGCGATCCGCTGGGGATCAAACCGTTGAGCTACGCCGTGGAAGGACCGTTGTTTGCCGCGGCCAGCGAAAGCGTCGCGCTGTTGAACATCGGTTTCGCGGCCGAGAGCATCAAGTCGGTTCCGCCGGGCCATGCGATCACGATCAGCGACGGGCGGATGGAGATGGAGTCGTTCGTCGAGAGCGAGCATCTCGCCCACTGTTTCTTCGAGTGGGTGTATTTCGCCAACGTGGCCAGCACGCTGGACAGCCGAAGCGTGTATCTGACGCGCAAAGCGCTGGGCGAGGAGTTGGCCCGTTTGGAGACCGTGCCGACCGACAGCAACACGGTGGTGGTGCCGGTGCCCGATACGAGCAAAGCCGCCGCCGACGCCATGGCTTACGCCCTGAAAGTCCCGTGCGTCGAAGGTTTGATTCGCAATCGGTACAGCGGCCGGACATTCATCGAGGGCGGCGGCGACCGCAAACGCAAGGCCGCGACCAAGTACACCCCGCTGCGCGAAGTGCTCGAGGGCAAGCGGGTGTTTTTGGTCGAGGACTCGATCGTTCGGGCCACGACGCTGCATGTGCTCTTGCAGCGGATTCGCCAATTGGGACAGCCTCGTGAAATCCATGTGCGCGTGGCCTGCCCGCCGATCATTTCGCCCTGCTTTTACGGCATCGATATGTCGACGTTCAGCGAGTTGTTCGCGCCGAAATACGTCTCGTTGGGCGAGTCGTTGACGCCCGAGATCGAGGCCCGGATGGCCTCGCAAATGGGCGCCGATTCGCTCCGATACCTGCCGGTCGACGCGATTGCCCGGGCGATCGGATTGCCGGCCGGCGACCTTTGCCAGGCGTGCATCACGGGCAAGTATCCGACGCCGTGCGGCCAGCGGTTGGCTCAGGTGGCCTTGGAGAACCATCGCAACAACGTCGTGGGGCGAACCTACGAAAAGGTCGGCGCGAAGGGCCAGTGACGCCGCGTTGGGTTTACCGCGTCGGGTGTCCGTCGCGTGCAAGTCCTTTTTGTTCAAATTGCGGTCGGTCCGTTGCCGATCCTTGATAGAATTACGAATGACCGTTCCCGCCAAATCGTGGATCGCCGGTCTCGCGGTTTTCCGTGAGGCGTCAGCGGATTTCCGTGGTGCTTGAACGAATTTCCTTCCTGCTCCGCGATCCTGTGCTTGGCGCAACTTGTTTCGTGCGATAGGATTATTCCCTTTCCGTTCGATTTGGCCGTCTTCGGTACGCTGCTTGCAGTATTACGGCCGTCTCACCAAAACAAAAACCTGCCGGAGGATCAAATGGCAGCACATATTGCCGTGAAAAAGGGCACCTTCCTCGCGGAGGTGATCGAGGCCACGCCGGATGGGGAGCGATTGGTCCACTGTCTGCAATGCGGCAGTTGCGGCGGATCGTGTCCCAGCGGAGCCGAGATGGAGTATACGCCCCGGACTTTGATCGCCATGATCAACGCGGGCGATCGCAACGCAGTGCTGGCGGCCAACACCATGTGGGCCTGCGTTTCCTGCTACGCCTGCACGACGCGCTGCCCTCAGGAAATCCCAATCACCGACATTATCTACTGTCTGAAGCGGATGTCGATCGCCGAGCACCGCTATCACGGCACCGACGCCCCGGCGTTGGCCAAAACGTTCACCTACTTCGTCGAGAAGTTCGGCCGAAGTTACGAGGCCGGCCTGGCTACGGGCTACCATCTGTTGCAGCGTTGGAAGCCGATCGAGCTGATGAAGATGGGCCCGATGGGCATCCAAATGTTCGCGCGCGGCCGCATGGCGATTCTGCCCGCGAAGATCCGCCAAATCGATCAGCTTCGCGCGATTATCAAAAAGTCGGAAGAATTGAGCAAAAAGTAAAAAAAGAGGATTGGGGGCCCCGACCTCGGATTTCTAATCCCTAATCCCTATTCTCTAATCCCTGAAACCATGAAATACGCCTACTATCCCGGTTGTTCGCTGGAATGCAACGCGAGTGCGTACGACCATTCCGTCCGTGCGGTGGCCGATCTGCTGGGCGTCAAGCTGCAAGAGCTTGACGACTGGAATTGCTGCGGCGCGACGGAGTATTTCAGCCAAAACGAATTGACCGCCTGCGCCGTGATCGCTCGCAACCTGGCCCTGGTCGATCCGCAGATTCAACAACTCGTGGCGCCCTGTGCCGCGTGCTATCTGAATCTGAAAAAGACCGATCGACTGATGGCCGAGCACGCCGAGCTGGGCGCGAAGGTGAACGAGTGCCTGGCCGCCGGCGGTTTGCATTACGATCCGGGCCGGGTCACGGTGCGCCACATGCTCGACGTGATCGTCGACGACATCGGCGAGACCGCCGTCCGCGACAAGGTGGTGCGTCCGTTGACGGGCCTGAAAGTGGCTCCATATTACGGCTGCCAGGTCGTCCGGCCGATCGTCGACGGCGATTCGACCGAGTACCCGATGAAAATGGACCATCTGTTCCAATGGCTCGGCGCCGAGGTGGTCGACTACCCGGTGAAGGCCCATTGCTGCGGCGGCCACATGACGCAAATCAGCGAGCCGCAGGCGTTCGAGTTGATCCGCCGCTTGTTGAAGTGCGCCGCCGACAACGGCGCCGACATGATTTTGTGCATGTGCCCGATGTGCCAGTTGAACCTGGACGGCTATCAGGCCCGCGTCAACAGCTATTTTGGCACCTCGTACAACCTGCCGATCATCTACTTCACCCAACTGCTGGGCGTAGCGTTCGGCATCGACCCCAAAAAACTCGGCTTCGGCAAGGAGCTCGTGGCGGGCCTGCCCGTGTTGCAGGCGAAGCTCAATGGGCAGACGGCCGGCGTGTGACGTGTGGGTTCGTTGGTCAGTGGCCGGCGGCCAGTGGCCAGTTCCGACGTCAGGACATTTTTTGTAGGAAGCATCAAGAGACAATCAAACATCACTGGCCATCGACCGCGGGCCACTGACCACTGGAGAGATCATCATGGCCGACAAGATCGGCATTTACGTTTGCCACTGCGGCAGCAACATCGCCGGAACGGTCGACGTGGAAGAGGTCGCCCGTTGGGCCGGCAAGAACATCAAGGACGTGGTAGTTGCCAAGGACTACAAGTTCATGTGTTCCTCGCTCGGTCAGCAAATGATCGAAGACGACATCAAGCAGCTCGGCTTGACCGGCGTCGTCGTCGGAGCGTGCTCGCCGCATTTGCATGAAAAAACGTTCCGCGCCACCTGCAAGCGGGCCGGCCTGAATCCATTTCTCTGTCAGATGACCAATCTGCGAGAGCACGTCTCGTGGGTCAACGCCGACAAGGCCGCGGGCACCGAAAAGGCCAAGTCCCTGATCTCCGCCTCGGCCGAACGCGTAAAGCATCAAAAGCCGCTCGAACCGATGCGTGTGAAAGTCAACCCGGCCACGTTGGTCGTCGGCGGCGGCATCGCCGGCCTGCAAGCCACGCTCGAATTGGCCGACGCCGGCCATCAGGTCTACCTGGTCGAGCGCGAACCGTCGATTGGCGGGCACATGGCCCAGTTCGACAAAACGTTCCCCACGTTGGACTGCTCCGCGTGCATTTTGACGCCGAAGATGTCGGAAGTCGGCCAGCACGAAAACGTGAAGATGTACACGTACTCCGAACTGGAGGAAGTGACCGGCTCGGTGGGCAATTTCCACGTAAAGATTCGCAAGCGAGCCCGATACATCAACGAAGAGAAATGCACCGGCTGCGGCATCTGCATCGAAAAATGCCCCAAGAAAGTCGTCGACGACGTTTTTGAAGTCGGCATGGGCCTGCGCAAGTCGATCTACGTGCCGTTCCCGCAAGCCGTGCCGCGCACGCCCGTGATCGACACGGCCAACTGCACGTTCTTCACGAAGGGCAAGTGCCAAGTCTGCTCGAAGGTCTGCCCGACGGCCGCCATCGACTACGAGCAAAAAGACGAAATCGTCGAGCTGGACGTCGGCAACATCATCATCGCCACCGGCTGGAAGTTGTTCGACTGCAAGCGGATTCCGCAGTACGGATACGGCCGGTTGCCCAACGTCTACACGAACATGGAGTTCGAGCGGCTCTGCAACGCCGCCGGCCCGACCAACGGCAAGATCGTGATGCGAGACGGCAAGACCGAGCCGCAGCGCGTGGCCATCGTCCACTGCGTCGGCAGCCGCGATACGAAGACGAACGCCTACTGCTCGTCGGTCTGCTGCATGGCGGCCTTGAAACTCGAACACCTGCTGCTGGAAAAAACCAAGGCCGAGGTGTACGCCTTCTACATCGACATGCGGACGCCGATGAAGGAGTACGAAGAGTTCTATCAACGGCTGTTGCAAGAGGGCGTGCATTTCGTCCGCGGCAAAGTGGCCGAAGTCACCAACGGCGCCCGTTCGCCCGAGGAAGAGGGCCGGCTCGTCGTGCAATACGAAGACACCCTGTTGGGCAAGCAAAAACGGTTGCCGGTCGACATGGTTGTGCTGATGGGCGCGATCGAGCCGCAAGCCGACGCAAAAGAGTTCGGCCTGAAGTGCGGCATTTCGTGCAGCATGGCCGGCTGGTACACCGAGCGGCATCCGAAACTGGACCCCGTGGCCACGATGACCGACGGCGTGTTCGTGGCCGGCGTGTGCCAGGGTCCGAAAGACATTCCGGCCTCGGTGGCCCAAGGCGCCGCGGCGGCCGCCCGGGTGCAAGGCATGATCACCAAGGGCGAAGTGTTGATCGAGCCGATCGTCGCGTCGATTGACGAGGACGAATGCTCCGGCTGCAAGATCTGCAACACGATGTGCCCTTACAACGCGATCGAGTTCGACGAGCAGAAGGGTGTCAGCCGGGTCATCAGTGCGTTGTGCAAGGGCTGCGGCACGTGCGTGGCGGCCTGTCCGGCCGGCGCGATCACCGGCGCGCACTTCAACAACGAGCAGATTTTCGCCGAAATCGACGGCATCCTTTGGGACGCGAGGCTGGCGGAGGAAAAAGAGTCGGCAAATGTATAGAGTCTTCGGTTGTTGGCAATCGGTAGTCCGTGTTGAAACAAATGCGGACACGGCTGAAGGCTGATGACGGGAAGCGGATTACTGACCATTGAAAACAATATAACTGACCATCATGTCCAACGACAATTTTGAACCAAAAATCGTCGGTTTTCTGTGCAACTGGTGCTCGTATCGCGCCGCCGATTTGGCGGGCTCTGCGAGAATCAAATATCCGCCGAACGTGCGCATCATCCGCGTGATGTGCAGCGGCCGGGTCGATCCGACGTTCGTCTTTAAGGCCCTCTCGCAAGGCGCCGACGGCGTGATGGTCGCCGGCTGCCATCCGGGCGAGTGCCACTACATCGAACAAAACTACAAAACCATCCGCCGTTACGCGATGCTCAAGCACACGTTGAAGGCGATGGGCGTCGAGGACGACCGCGTTCAATTGGTTTGGGCGTCGGCGGCCGAGGGCCAACGTTTGGCCGACGCGATCGAGAAGCTGGTCGCCGACGTGAAGCGGCTCGGACCGCTCCACTGGCCGGCCAACTGGCGCGAAAACGGCGAACGCGTGAAGGCGTTGGAAGAAATCGTCAAGGAACACGAAGAGGCGATGGAGGTGCCGGCATGAGCGGCAAACCGAAGGGAAAGCTGGCGATCTATTGGGCGGCCTCGTGCGGCGGCTGCGAAATCTCGATCCTCGCGATCGACGAAAAGATTTTGGACGTGGCCAACGCGTTCGACATCGTCATGTGGCCTTGTGCGACCGACGGCAAGGTGCACGACGTCGAAAAGATGCCCGACGGCTCGATCGACGTTTGCCTGTTCAACGGCGGCATCCGCACCAGCGAACAGGAGTACATGGCGCAGTTGATGCGTCGCAAGTCGAATGTCCTGGTGGCGTTCGGCTCGTGTGCGTGCGATGGCTGCATTCCCGGACTGGGCAACATGAACACCCGACGGGAAATGTTCGACACGGTTTATCAAGAGGGATCCTCGACCACGCCGGAGAATCCGAAGGACGTGCGTCCGCAGCAAGAGACCAAAGTGTCGGAGGGCACGCTCCATCTGCCGATGTTTTATGACACGCTGAAAACACTCGATCAGACGGTCGAGGTGGACTACTATCTGCCCGGTTGCCCGCCCGAGGCCGAAAATATTTGGAAGGCCGTCACGGCGATCGTCGAGGGCAAGCTGCCGCCGAAGGGTTCCGTGATCGGCGTCAACACGACCGTGTGCGACGAGTGCAAGCGGAAGCGAAGCGAAAAGAAAATCAAGAAGTTCTATCGCACGTGGGAGATCATTCCCGACGAGGAAACCTGCCTGTTGGAGCAAGGGCTGCTGTGTTGCGGCATCGCCACCCGGGCGGGCTGCGGCGCGCTGTGCCCGCAGGTCAACTCGCCGTGCATCGGCTGCCACGGCGCGAACGACGGCGTGGCCGACTACGGCGCCCGATTGATGAGCGCGGTGGCCTCGGTCATCGACAGCAACGACCCGGAAGAAGTCGAGCGGATCATCGACGAGGGCATCCCCGATCCGATCGGCAGCTTCTACCGGTTCAGCCTGGCCAGCAGCATGTTGCGTCGCAAGAAGAAGGCGGCGAACTAGCGCCGCACCGCGATGTTCTGCCGTCGTTGCGGCGGAAACGATTGCCGACTACGGAAAACCGACTACTGACAACTGAATACTAAAGGCTACCGTTTAGCGGCCGGCGTTGCGTCGGCCCGGAGTTTCCACGATGAAACGTATTTCGATTGATCCGATCACGCGGCTGGAAGGTCACGGCAAGATCGATATTTTTCTGGACGAACAGGGCGAAGTGGCCAATGCCTATTTGCAGATCCCGGAGCTTCGCGGGTTCGAGCAATTCTGCGTGGGTCGTCCGGCCGAGGACATGCCGAACCTGACGGCCCGCATCTGCGGCGTCTGCCCCGAGGCGCACCACATGGCCGCCACGAAGGCGTTGGACGCGTTGTTCCACGTGGATCCGCCGCCGGCCGCCAAAAAGCTGCGAGAGCTGTTTTACAGCATCTTCTACGCGACCGACCACACGACGCACTTTTACGCGCTGGGCGGGCCCGATTTCGTCGTCGGTCCGACCGCGCCGCCGGCCGAACGCAACATCTTGGGCGTCGTGGCCAAGGTGGGCATGGACGTGGCCAAGCACGTGCTGAAGATGCGGCACGACGGCCATGCGTTGATCCAGATGATTGGCGGACGCCGCGTGCATCCGAACTGGGGCCTGCCGGGCGGGGTGAGCCGCGGCATCAATGAAGAGCAACGCAAGGAGATCGAGGCCCGGGGCCGCGAGGCCGTCGAGTTCGCCAAGTTCTCGCTGAAAATCTTCGACGACATCGTCTTGAAGAATTCGGACTACGTGAAGCTCATCACGGGCGACGTGTACGTTCACAAGACCTACAACATGGGCATGGTCGATGCCCAGAACCGCACAAACTTCTACGACGGCAAGATTCGCGTGACCAGCCCCAGCGGCAAGGAACACGCCAAGTACGATTGCTCGCAGTATCGCGAATACGTGGCCGAGCGCGTCGAGCCGTGGTCCTATTTGAAGTTCCCGTACTTGAAGAAGATCGGCTGGAAGGGTTTTGTCGACGGCGAGGATTCCGGCATTTACAAGGCCACGCCGCTGTCGCGGTGCAACGTCGCCGACGGCATGGCCACTCCGCAGGCCGACGCCGCATACAAGCGGATGTACGAGACGTTGGGCGGCAAGCCGATCAACCACACGTTGGCCACGCACTGGGCCCGGCTGGTTGAGTTGCTCTACGCCGCCGAGCGTTGGGTCGAGCTGGCCACGGATTCCGAGATCACGTCGAAGGAATATCGCACGTTGCCGACCAAGACACCGACCGACGGCGTTGGTTGCGTCGAGGCCCCGCGCGGCACGTTGACGCACCACTACACGACCGACGAGCGCGGCATCCTGACGAAGGTGAACCTGATCGTCGGCACGACGAACAACAACGCCCCGATCTGCATGTCGGTCAAAAAGGCCGCTCAGGGGCTCATCCACAAAGGCAAGGTGAGCGAAGGGCTGCTGAACATGGTCGAGATGGCGTTCCGAGCCTACGACCCCTGCTTCGGTTGCGCGACGCACAGTCTGCCCGGCCAGATGCCGCTGGAAGTGACACTCCGCGATCCGCAAGGCGAAGTGGTCGAGCGGCTCTCGCAATATACGGTTTGACGGTTGACAGCCGCCTCGTGTAGAACGAATGTGAACGAGGGCCTGGGCCATGATTGTCCGGGCCCCGTTTGTTTTGGGTCGGGAGAGTGGCCGCGTCGAAACGCTCGACGGCGGACGATCGAGAGAGAGACTACCGCATGAAAACGCTCGTCCTTGGGCTCGGCAATCCGTTGATCACCGACGACAGCGTCGGGCTGCGCGTGGCCGAAGCGTTGAAGCCGCTGCTGGCCGACCGCCCGGACATCGAGGTGTCCGAGGATTACTGGGGCGGGCTGCGATTGATGGAGCGGATGATCGGATTCGACCGGGTCGTGGTGATCGACGCCATTCAGACGGGCGCCGCGCCCGGCACGATCCACTTGCTCACGCCCGACGGCATCGCCACGCAGCGCAGCGCGTCGGCCCATGACGTGAATCTGGCGACCGCGTTGGAGTTCGGGCGGCAGGCGGGCGTCTCGCTGCCGGAGAATCGGCGCATTCGGCTGATCGGCGTCGAGGCCGAAGATACGTTGACGTTTTGCGAGCGGTGCACGCCGGCCGTCGAGGCGGCGATTCCCAAAGCCGTGGAAGCGGTGTTGATCGCGTTGGACGAATAGAACCGGCGGCGAGAATAGGTCGCTACGCCTGTTCCTGGCGATCGCAGAGCGTCAGCGACCGGGCGAACTCGCGATTCTGCAAGTACCAGTCGACGCAACGTCGAAGTCCCTCTTCCATCGCGACGTGCGGCTGCCAGTCGAGCAATCGCCGCGCTTTGGACGTGTCGGCCCAGGTGGTCGGGACGTCGGCCGGATGCGAGGGCCGATACTCGATCTTGGCTTCCCGGCCGATCATTGCGGAGATCCGATCGATGACCTCCTTCAACGAAACAGCGCCGTTGCCGCCGAGATTGACGATCTCGTAGCCCAACGGACGCAGCGCGGCGATCGTGCCCGCGGCGATGTCGTCGACAAAGGTGAAGTCGCGGCTCTGGGAACCGTCGCCGAACACGATGATCGGCTCTCCTTCGGCGATCCGGCGAATGAAGCGGAAAATGCTCATGTCAGGCCGACCCGCGGGCCCATACACGGTGAAATACCGCAAGATGGAAACATCGAGCCCATGAAGGTGATGGTAGGAATACGCGACGGTCTCGGCGGCTTTTTTGGACGCGGCGTACGGCGACAACGGCCGGCTGGTGTCGGTATCCTCCTGGTACGGCATGGGGTTGTCCTTGCCATACAAGCTAGACGTCGATGCCAGCAAAAACTTGCGAACGCCCGAGCGCCGGCACAGATCGAGCAGGTTCAGCGTGCCGCCGCAGTTGGTCTGGAAGTAGATCCACGGGCTGGTGACTGAAGGCCGGACGCCGGCGCGCGCCGCCAGATTGATCACGGCCGAGAACGGAGGCCTGTCGCCTTGGACGGCGAAAATCGGCTCCATGGCGGCCAGATCGGTAATGTCCAGCGGCTGGAAAACGAAACGATCGCGCCCACGCAACCGCTCCAGCCGCCATTGTTTCAGCCTGGGGTCATAGGCGTCGTTCAAGTTGTCGACGCCCGTGACCGCGTGGCCGGCGTCGAGCAGCATCGCGGCGATTCTCGAACCGATCGCGCCCGCGCAACCGGTCAACAAATAGTGTTCCATCACCACCAGCAATATCCGATGTTGTTAAGGGAAAGGCGAGTCGAAAACCACGCTGCGTCACGCCTTCCGGATCTTTTCGCGGCCCTCGCGGACCTTCTGCGTGGCGTTGCGCGAGTCGACCACCAACGGAGCATGACGCACGATCATGTCGTAATCGTACGAGGAGTGATCCGTTGCGACCAAGATGCAATCTTGGCTGGCCAGAAATTCCGGCGTCAACTCGACGCTATCCATGGCGATATGGAAATGGCGGGTCTTGGGCAAGTGCGGGATGTGCGGATCGTTGTACGACACCACCGCGCCGCCCTGTTGCAGCAGTTCGATCAGCGTAAACGAAGGGCTTTCCCGCGCGTCGTCCACGTCTTTCTTATAGGCGACCCCCAGCACGCAGACCTTGCTGCCGCGCAACGACTTCGAATGGTCGTTCAACGCATCCACCAAGCGATCGACGACGTACTGCGGCATGTTCGTGTTGATTTCGCCGGCCAACTCGATGAACCGCGTGGTCATGCCGTGGCAGCGGGCGAGCCACGTGAGATAGAACGGGTCGATCGGAATGCAGTGTCCGCCGAGCCCCGGGCCGGGATAAAACGCCTGGAACCCGAACGGCTTGGTCTTCGCCGCGGCGATCACTTCCCAGACGTCGATGCCCATGCGATCGAACAACGTCTTCAATTCGTTGACCAACGCGATATTGACCGCACGATAGGTGTTTTCCAGAATCTTGCAGGCCTCGGCGACCTCGCACGAATTGACGGCCACGACGTCCGGCATGCCTTGCCCATAGAGCGCCACGGCCAAGTCGCGGCTGAGCGGTTCGGAGCCGCCGACCACCTTCGGAATGTTGCCGGCCGTGAAGTCGGGATTGCCCGGATCTTCGCGCTCGGGACTGTAGGCCAGATAAAAGTCCTTGCCCAACACGAGGCCGGTCTTTTCCAAGATGGGCAAAACGACGTCGCGGGTCGTGCCGGGGTAGGTGGTGCTTTCCAACACAACGAGCTGTCCCGGCCGCAGATGAGCGGCGACCTGACGGGCGGTCTCTTCGACAAAGAACAAATCGGGATCGCGGCTTTGGTTCAACGGCGTCGGCACGCAAATCAACAGGGCGTCGGCCTCCGTCAGGCGACTCATGTCGGCGGTTGGCGCGAATTGTCCTTGGCGGACGCAACGGTCGATCCACTCCGACGAGATGTGCTCGATGTAGCTTTGGCCCGCCAACAGATGCTTGACTTTCTCGGCATCGACGTCGAATCCGAGCGTCTTGAAGCCGGCGGCGACAAACGTGCGAATCAACGGCAAGCCGACGTAGCCGAGGCCGATGACGCCGACTTTGGCCGTCTTGTTGCGGATGGCCTTCATCAACGGCAGGTCAGCCGAAATGTCTGCCGGGGACTTCATCTGGTTTGATTGTCGTGACTGCGATCCACTCTGCATTTGCCATTCTCCTTCAACACGCGAAAGAAAAGACTCGACCAATGTGACAATTTATCCGGCAACCGCCGGAGTGAAGAGCCGAAATGTCGTAAAGACAAATGTCTATTATTGACTCGTTTTTTTGGGAATGCAAGCGAGTGAAAAAAACGCCCCGCCGAACGCCCTGGCAGGCCCGTCCGCACGGCGATGGGTTGCTCTGCTTTCTCCCTAAATTGCGAAAATTACCGCCAATGGCGGGGGGCAGCCTGTCGAAATCGAGCGATCGGCGGGCTCGGCAACGCACTGCGGGCAAGGAGGCCGCCGGTCATGCCGCAGTGGTCAACCGCGTGGACCGCATCCACCCAAGGACTCCGATCACAAATGAATGGGGCCGTCGCCGTCGCCGCGGTTGAAATGGAAGGTCGCGGCGTTTTCCGCCAACGGTTGCAGCCGAGCGGCCAGCTTCGGCGACGCAAGAAAAGGCAGATTGGACGGGCCCTCCATGAATCCGCAGTCTCGAAGCGCTCGGCCCCAAGCCAGACTGCACTGACTGGAAATGAGCAGATCGGCGCCGCCCGACTCGAGGACATCGCGGGCGCAAGCCACGACGTCGCCGGCGTCGTCCGGACGGGCGAGGCAATCGACCAGCGTTCCGACGCGCATGTCGCCGAATTGCTTATGCCCGGCCATCGGCGTGTTCAACAGCACCGCCCAGCCGATGACGTCTCCGTCGCGCGCAACCTTCAGCCGGATGAATCGTGGATTGCCCGACGGATACAGCATATCGAGGATCGGCCGGTCGCGCACGGCGATCAGCGAATAGTCGTTCTTCGAGCGATGCCAGACCGAGTCGACCCAATCGGAGAACTCCGGGACCATCTCATACGTGACGCCGGAAGCTCGGCGGCGCTTGCCCTGAAATTGTTGCAGCGATTTGACGCCGAGCCACCCGGCGCCGGTGCAACGCAACACGTCGAACAGCCATCGTCGTGCGGGCGAATTCCTTAGAAAGGCGATGTTTTTCAGGAAGGCGCCCGGATGCACAACGCGAAACCAAAAAGGGACCGTCGCTGTTTGCCAATGCAACGTGAGCAGAAAACGCGGACTGGCGCCGTGAACTCCGCCACCGCCCAGGCCCCACAGATACGGCTGCCGACGAAGGGCGTCCACGTACAACTGCAAGGCAACCGCCGTGAAATCGCGGTTGATGATGCCCTCGGAGATCGGCAGTTGGTAGTCTGCCAATTCAACCCGTTCTCCTTTCAGCAGAAAGGGTTGACGCTTCAGGATATAGCCGCCACGCACGATCGACTGTTCATCGACGGCGACGAAACACTCCTGATAGAGATCCACCCCAGGCCGTCGAGGCAGCCACTTGGGGACGTGCGACTCGGCAAACTGTGTCGAGTAATGGTTGCGGTCAAGAGACGCGGCGGCAAGCCGGGCGTTGAACGCTCGGACCGCCGGTTCGTGCTCGGCCGCATACGGAACGATCTTGATGCTCACGGCGCCTCCGAGGCGTCTTGGATGAACTCGCAGACGCGAATCGGGCCTTGCGTCAACGGAAAGACGTAACGCCGTGGGCTGTCCGCGAGCGACTCAAAGCCCATCTGCGAATACAGGTTGCTCACCAACGCGTTTTTTTCGGTGGGAACATACTCGCCGATCACGGTGGCCGCGCCGTCCGCCTTGGCGGCGGTCAACAGGCACGCGCCCATATAGTCTTCCATCTTTCGCCCCAGGACGCGGCAACTCATCAGCCACGTGTCGATCCGCCACTGGCCGCCGTTCTTTTCGGCGAGAAGAACGCCGATCAAGCCGTGGTCGCCAAAACGATCGGCCAAGCGGAACCAGTGGCACCACCAGTTGGGCGAGGAAGACATCGCCCGGACTTGGTCTTCGGTATAACGGCGCGTCGTCAGGTTAAATTGATTGGTTTTGTTGATCAATTGCGTTACGCGAACCAGCGTCGCGGCGTCGACGGGTCCGTGGCGGCCGACCAACCCCAGGCCGTTCAAGAACGATTCCATCGACGGCGACTCGGCTTCGGCCGCCGCTCGGGCCGCGTTGCTTCGATAGCCCTCGTGCCGATTCAAATCCTCTTCGGTCAGCGCGACGGTTTCGAAATACATGTTCCGCCGCAGCGACGCCAACATGTCCCATGGTTTGTTGCCGCACTCGGGCACGGCGACTTGCGGCAACTGAGCCCGGACCAGCGCGCGCTCCAGCGGGTTGTCGTCGAGAAACACGAAACTATCGAGCCCCAGCGACAGTTCCTTGGCGATCTTTTTCAGATTGGTCGGTTTGTCGTCCCAATTGGCCGCGAACGCCGCGAAATCGTCGCGTTTCAGCAACATCGCGTCATGTTGTCGGAACGGCAGCTCCGCATCGGCCAGGTTGTTCTTCGAGCAAACGGCCAGAAGCACGCCGCGTTGCTTGAGTTCCATCAAGTAACGCTGCAGTTCGGCATAGCCCTCGCCTTCCGCGGAAGACGGCCCGATGCGGATGCCTTCAAGCAAATCCTCGCCGATGACGCCGCCCCAAAGGGTGTTGTCGAGATCGACCGCCAACACTTTCGCGGAAAGTCCCAGCGCCGACGCGATATGCGCGACAAGGTGATCGGCCATCACGGGCAGCGCGGCCGAAGACGGATATTGTTTCACGGCGTGCCACTCGGCATCCGACCCATAGCCCGGCCCGACTTCGGCGGCCATGGCGTTGGCGTCGAGGAACGAAACGCCGCGAGGAAGATCCGCCGAAAGAGCCTCGTTCGCCCGGACGATCACGCGCCGGCGTCCCTGGGGCAAAACGTCCTCCAGACTTCCCCAAGCGCCGCCCGACGGAGCGTCGAATCCCAGTTGCACGATGTGACAGGGACTGACGTCCGTGAGGATTTTCCAATAGCCGCGCAAATCCGCGACGAAATCCATTGCCGTCTGGTTGCCGCCGAAGGGTGGCAGGCCGAGATCGCGGTGATTCAACAGAATCGCGGCGAAATCCGGGCGGAATTGGTGGAGGCCCGAGTTCGGATCGAGAATTTCCTGCCGATAATTGCCGAAAACGCCTTCGTAGACGTCCAGCTTAATCCCGCGTCGGAAGGCCGAAGCCTTGAGCACGGGCGACAGCAGCGAGGTGGTCGAACTGGACAACAACGCAAGTTTGATCGCGCGACGGGGACGCCATGCGTCGGACGCCGCGAGCCGACTCAGCAGTTTTTCCGATTTGACGAAGAACGGATAGGGCGGAAAGGTCTGCAAAGCCGCCAAGAAGTCGGCCACGGCTTCCGGAAAGCGGTTTTCTCGGACCGCGATTCTTGCACTTTGCAGCAGAAGGTTGGCGTCGCCGAGGCTCAAGTGTCCGCCCTCACGTGGTTGTCGATGGCCTTCAATAGATCGCCCACGGTGTCGACGGAGGAGATTTCATCCTCGGAAAACCGGACTTGAAACTCGTCCTCGAGGGTCAGGATCAGCTTCACATGCGCCACGGAATCCCAGTCGCTCACGTCGGCGCGACGCGTGGAAGGCGAAACGGTCATCGCGTCCTTATCGAAGACTTGGCGAAAGATTTCCTGCACCGCGGCAACTCGATCCATGTTTCATCCTCGCAGATTTCTAGAGTTCATATTCCAACAATTCCACGGGAATTCCGTCGCGTCCCATCAGCCAGGCGATGCGGCGATTGGAAAACGCCTTTGCGGGAACCGGTGCGTGCAGCAACAGCATGCCGCCCTCGCGCAGCCGGCGACAGTCTTCCTCAATGTCGGACGTCAAATAGCACAAGTGATTCAGTCCCGCCCCTTTTTTCAGCGCGTTGGCGAGTTTGCTCCGTGGGCCGTCGGGCGCGACCAACTCCACTTGCGGCGACGAATCCGCCAAGCTCATGAGCTGAATGTGCGCCGTCTGGACGGGATCGTGCACCCGCTCGCCGTTCACGCGATAGCCGAATCGCGACGAATAGCTTTCGACCGCCTTGGCGATGTCGGGAACCAAAATCCCGATGTGATGAAGTTCGAATGGCTGGCAATTCATAAGACTACTGGGCGGAAAGCCCCCCGTCCACGGTGAGAATGCTCCCGGTCATCCATCGTGCATCGTCGGAAAGCAAAAAAGCGACGACGCCCGCAACATCCTCCGGTTGGCCGAGTCCCAGCAAATGTTGTTTGGCGACGGCCGCTCGTTGTTCGTCGTTCAGTCGCGACATCCAGCCTTCGCTCATGGCGGTTTGAATCACGCCGGCGACAATCACGTTGACCCGGATGTGGCGCGGCGCGAGCTCAACGGCGGCCACTCGCGCGGCGGAAATAATCGCGCCTTTGGCGGCGGAATAGGCCGCGAAAGAGGCCGTGCCACGCATGGCCGCCACGGAGGAAAACCAAACGACGCCGCCGCCCGCCTTGTTCGCCGCCTTGGCGAAGGCTCCCGTCGCCAACAAAGCCGTCGCGACGTTCGCTTCAAACGCTTGGTCGATCGATTCGCGGTTGAGGACTGAAATAGGACGCATCGCGTGAAAACCGGAACATACCACCATGCCGTCGAATCCGCCGCGTTGCCGGCCGATTTGAACGAGGGGTTGCAATTGTTCTTGGACGGCGCAATCGGCCACGACGATCTTGTGTCCCGAGCCTGGAAGCGCCGCAATCGCCAAACGCAGCTTGTCCTCCTGTCGCCCCACGAGGACCAGCGATGCGCCTTCTTCGGCCAATCGTCGGGCGGCGGACTGTCCGATGCCGGAATAACCACCGACTATGAGAATGCACTTTCCTTCAAAACGGTTCATGGCGTCCTCCGTCACTCTGTTTCGACATGCACGTCCACGTCGCCGGGCACCGCGGCATCGGCGTCATCCGGCCATCGTAAAGAGAACGTGCCCCAAGAGAGCCCTCCGCCAAAGGAACACAAAAGAGTCCGGCTTCCCGGCTTCACCTTGCCTTCGCGCCATGCATGCGCCAGAAGCGACGGCAACGAGGCGCCGCTGCTGTTGCCGGCGTGTTCAAGGTAGTAAAATCGCTTTTCGTCCGGAACATTCAGGCCTTTATACAACAAATCGATCATCGTTTTGTTGGCCTGATGAAAAAGGACCAAATCAAAATCGGAAACGGCGAGGTTGCGGCGTCGCAGCATCTCCTTGAGAAAGTCCTTGATCTTGTAAAGAGCAAAATGGAAGATGGCCGGCCCGTCCATGAAAATCTGTTCTTGATTGCGGACGCAGCCCGACGCGTCGGTTTCTTCGACGCGCGTCGCCGGGCTGGCCGGCAACCGAGCCCCGCCGGCCGGAACGATCAGCCGATCGAAATCCTTGCCCGAGGTCCCCGTTTCGATGAACTCGACGCCTCCGGCGCCGACCGGCGACGCCTCGAAGAGCGTTGCGGCCGCTCCATCGCCGTGCAAGGTGGCCAAGCCGCGATCATTCGGGTTGATCAACGTCGTCAACGCGTCGCCGTTGAGCAGCAAGACTCGCCGCGCGGTCTCCGCAACAATCATGGAGTGCGCCACGAGCGTTCCAAAGACAAACGACGCACACGCCTGGTTCATGTCGAACGTCGCGCAACGTTCCGGCAGCCCCAAGTCCGCCTGCAATTTGGAGGCCGTCGCCGGGATGCGGTAGTCGGGCGTTTGCGAGACGAAAATCAAGGCGTCGATCGACGCCGGATCGATCGCGGAGTGCTGCAGCAGTCGCCGCGCCGCGGCCAACGCCAAATCGGACGCACACTGTCCCGGCGCCACCACGCGACGATCGCGGATGCCCGACATCCGGTAAATCGACGCCACATGCCGTTCGCCGAATCGCGCAACCAAATCTTCGTAGCTCAAAACGGTTGCGGGCAAGGCGTGGGCGATGGAGCGAATTGTGGACGTAATTTGCACGTATCGAGTCCTTATGGCTTTTTGGAGGCGACCAGTTTTTCGATGTCGCCGAAGGTCTGAAGCCCCAGCATTTCTTCGGGGCCGATCTCGCTGCCCACGGCGTCGCCGACCAGCACCATGATCGTAAGAACCATGACAGAGTCCCAGAATTCCAGATCGGCCAACGGTTTGTCGCTGGTCAGTTCGGCCGGGGCAACGTTCAACTCGTTCGCAATCGCTTGTTTCAGTTGTTCATCCATTTTGGTCCACGGAATCGTCGGAGGTCTTCTTGGAGTCGGAGCCGGCGGCCGCCACGCCGTTTTCGTAATAGTCTAAGGCAAGCCGCAACGTCGGCTGATCATCAAACAAGCGACTTGCCAGCAGCTTCCACTTCCATAGCCGATACGCCACGCTCGTCTTCAACACACCGAAGCCGTAAACCACGGATCGACGAAAGCTGATCGAACTGGCCTCCGGCATGTACTTCGTCGGGCAACTGATCTCACCGATGCAAAATCCGAAGGCGATCACCTGGGCAAGCATCTGATTGTCGAAGACAAAATCGTCCGAGTTGGCCAGCAGCGGCAGCCGCTCGAGCAGCTTACGGGAGAATGCTCGATAACCGCTGTGATACTCGGACAGTTTAGCGCCGCAAAGCACATTCTGGAAAAAGGTCAGCGCTCGATTCGAGACGTATTTGTAGAGCGGCATTCCACCGTGCAGCGCCGACCTGCCAAGGATGCGTGAGCCCAAGACCGCGTCGTAGATGCCCGAGGCGACCATCGCCGCCATCGCCGTGACCAGCCGCGGATCGTACTGGTAGTCGGGATGCAGCATGACGACGATGTCGCTGCCCAACGCGAGGGCCTCGCGGTAACACGTTTTCTGGTTGGCGCCGTAACCGAGATTTCGACTATGACAGAATGTCTTAATGCCTAACCGTTTCGCTTCGGCGACGGTGCTGTCGGTGCTGGCGTCGTCCACGAGAATGACGTGATCCACGACGTCCATGGGAATGTGGTCGTAGGTCTGCTTGAGAGTCTTCTCGGCCGAGTACGCCGGCAACACCACGGTGATCGTTTTGCCGTTGAGCAAGGCTGTCCTTCCGTGAAGAACCGTCTAAATAAAACCGCAGAGAACCGAAAGGGACGCAGACTCTAAAACCACGCATTCGCCGGTAGTCTGCGCCCGACGGGTGGTTTTGGGATAGGTCCTTCGTCGAACATTTTTTCCTATTATACCATTCGGCGGGGCAGTGTCAAACTTGTCGCGCACAGCCGACGTCCCGGGCGAACGACGTTTTTCGGCCGCGCCGGCGTCTCTCGACGGTCCGACCCCATCCGTCACAAACGACCCACGGCGGCCCAGGGCGACATCGCGCTGCTACAACTTGTTCGGCGATTCCACAGAAATATGCGACGCGGCCGATCCTCGTAAAAACAACTCAACGGAGGTGATTCCCTTCACGCGTCGTCCAATGTTTCGCACTTCCTCCACCATACGCAACAGCAAGATGGGGCTGCGGCGGTCGCTCCGGTACGTGTAGTCTTCGCGGACGGCCATGAACAGGACGACCAACTTTTCCTCTTCGCGCGTGTAGACGATCACGCCGATCAATTCGGCGGCCGGTCCGTCGCCGTCCATCACGAAAAGCGACTGCGTCTCGACTCCCGAAGCGCACTGCACCCAAAGGCGACCGTTCCGCAACGCGACGCGGGGCGCTCCGTAACGCTCGGTCGCCATCAACACGGCGTCATGAACCTTCTTCTGGTTTTTGTTGAAATAGAACAGCCGTTCCAACGCGTCACGATGGATCGAGGGCAACATCGAGGTGAAGAACACGTCGTTCACGGTCGGACTCGTTTCGGCCCGCACGGGGTTCGATTTGTGCGACACGTCGCCTTCAAGACTCGCACCGACGCGACCCTCCCAAGCGCTGTCATGTCGTTCCCATGAAAATCTTTTCGCAAAGCCACTTCGTCTCCAGCCGCCGTCGTTCGGCGCGAGTTATATCATGAGATCCATTGACTTCGAGCAGATGGTCCAACAAGGTCGCGGTTGGAACGAACCAGCCGTTCTTCTTCGACAACCGAAGCATTAACTCGCGGAATCGCGGATTCAACGCGCCGTCGACGGAAAAATCTTTCGCGAAATGCGTGTACATGATGCACGCGCCGCCTTCCTCCTCCAGCCGGTCCTGATTTGCTTCGGACAGGCAGTCGTTGAACGTCGCCAGATTGTGGCCGTCGGACGAGGCAAACCAATCGTTCACGTAGGGCTTGGTTCGATCGTGATACGGCATGAAAGGACATGCCTTGAGCGTGTTGACTTCGCGATAGGTGAAGTTGCGGAAATACTTGATCCGCG
>JBDKTJ010000184.1:0-4127 GCA_039698075.1 Thermoguttaceae bacterium
CGGCATCGCCTGAACCATCAACTGCAACGCCCGGGCGCGATCGCGATCGACGGCGCTGACCACCTTGCCGTCGCCGCGATGGTCGCCGCGTCGAAACTCGCCGGCCACTATCAACCCCTGGTGCGGAATCCTCGCGTAATTTTGCGCGGCGTTGGAAAGAAGCCGCCAGTTGCCCTGGTGCGCCCGAACGGCGTCCTCCAGCAGCCCGTCGATGTCCTGGACGCGACCGAGCCGCTGAAGACACAGGACGGCCATGTTCAGATCGGCGCCGACCAGCGTGGGATCGGCCTGACGGTCGAGCGTCAACCGGCGATAGTCCTCGTAGGCGTCCATAAAATTCCCCTGATTGTACGCCGCCAGCGCCGCTTCTCGTGGTGGAGAGCCCATCGTCGCGGCCGACGCGGACCATACGGACGCAATACTCGCCAACCAGCAGACCCATGCCAAGGGTTTCATGCCGAGAGCCTCCCTGTTTGCATAAAGAACGCCCCCATGACGGGAAACCGCCCCTCGCCATGGACTCAGACGCTTCGATCGGACCAAAAGTTCCAACGTCGTGGATGCTGGCAGTCGTCTATTCCGCAGCCGACCCATGCGGCCGAACGCCTTCCGGCGAGGAGGCTTTCGTTTCGCCCATCAACTTGGCCACGGTCGGCTCGATCGCCTCCGCCCAAATTTGGTAGCCCTTGGCGTTGGGATGCAGCAGATCGGGCATGACGTCCTTGCCGAGCGTTCCGTCGCTTTTCAGAAACTTCGCGTTGATGTCCAAATAGAAGACCGTTTTGTCATCGGCCAGCTTCGCAAGGAGGGTGTTGGCCTTCGCATTGATTTGACGAATCGGATGGTTGTCGTCGGCGCCGCGCGGAAAAATCGCCAACAACAAGATCTTCGTGTTCGGCAGCTTCGTCCGGAGCCGTTCAACCACCGCTTGGACACCCTCGGCGATTTGCTCGGACGTCTGATGCGGCTTCTGGCCAGCGTTGTTCGTGCCGATCATCACCACGGCCAGCTTCGGCGCGATGCCGTCGAGGTTGCCGTGATCGAGCCGCCAAAGAACGTGGCCCGTCTGGTCGCCGCTGATGCCCAAGTTGACGGCGTTTCGCTTACCGTAATACTGCTTCCACACGTCTTTGCCGGACGTCTCCCAACGGTGCGTGATCGAATCGCCGACGAAAATCAGATCGACGTTGCCCCGCTTCACCCGGGCATTCATGTCCTCGTGCCGCTTCATCCACCAGGCCAATTTTTCACCGGTCCGCGGCGAGGGCGTGATCGCCGGATTGGACGTCGAATCCTGCGCCGACGCCCAGGCCGTTGAACACGCCAACAAAAGGACCATCAACGCGACCAAGTCGGTCCGTCGAACGCATCGCATGGGAAGGACTCCAATTGACAGGAACCACAAAATCGGAACCAATGCACGTTTCGAGCAGCATAACCCGAGACGCTACCGCATGCAAGTCGAGCCGATCTCCTCGACACGCACGCGATCCGCCTGACGACGAACGCTGTCGGGATCCAGCCGTCCGATCTCCAGCCGAGCGATATTTTCCACGGCCGCGGCCACGCCGATCCGCGCGGCGTCGACCAACGGCCGACCGCGGCCAATCGCCCAGGCCATGCCGGCCGCCATGCAATCGCCGCTGCCCAGCGGATTGACCACCCGCGAAACCGGCGGCGCCGTCAACCGATACGTTTTCGAGTCCGACGTGATCCAAACCGGTCCGGCGCCTTGCGTGACCACGACCCACCGGGCGCCGCGATGATTCAGCCCTCGCATGGCGTCCAACAATTCCGCGTCGCCGGTCAACGGACGGCCGACGGTTTGCGACAGCTCCTCGCGATTCGGTTTGACCACCATCGGGCGTAGGTCCAGGCAGCCCAAAAGCCCCGCGCCGCGAAAATCCAACACGACGGGACACGCGGTCCGCTCGACCAACTCCCGATAAAAACGGTCCGGCGCCTCGGCCGGCAGCGAACCGGTCAAAACGACTGCATCCGCTTTGGCCGCCTCTTCGGCATAGACGCGGCGAAACTCGTCCAACTCTTCGGGCCGGATCGGCCGGGCGTTTTCGACCAGTTCGGTCATCGCGCTCGTCGAGCGATCCAAAATCGTCGTGCACACGCGGGTGGCCGACTTGGTCACGACCCAACGATGCGGCGCGCCGAGGACCGCGAATTCGCGTTCGATCGCTTCCAACGGCGGCCCACCCACCGCGGCCAACGTCAGGCTCGGCTCGCCCAAATGATGCGCGGCGATGCCCGCGTTCAACACCTTGCCCTGGGCGAACCAATGCGACTCGGTCGCCCGATTGACTTGGCCGTAGCGGAACCCGTCGAACAGCAAAACCTGTTGCCAGGCGGGCGATAACCCTGCGCAAAGAATCATGAGGCCCATTAGACCAAAATGCCGAGGAACTGCAATGCCGGGCGAAATAAGGCGAAAACGCCTTGCTTTATTTCCGCGGTTGCCAATAATGAAAAAATCATGACTCCGGATGTCGCCATTCAACCGATTCGTCTGCGTCAAGCCGTCGTTCGTCCGCCCGGCTCGAAGAGCATCACCAATCGGGCGTTGGTCTGCGCCGCGTTGGCCGACGGCCGCTCGACCCTGACCGGCGCCCTGGATTGCGACGACACCCGCGTGATGCTCGGCGCGCTCGAGCGATTGGGCCTGACCGTGCGTCACGATCGGGCGTCGGCGACGATGGAGGTGACCGGGTGCGGCGGCGCGATTCCCGCCCGCCAGGCCGACCTGTATGTGGGCAACAGCGGCACCACCGTGCGGTTCCTGACCGCGATGTTGACGATCGGCGCGGGCCGTTATCAATTGGACGGCACGCCGCGGATGCGAGAGCGGCCGATCGGCGACCTGATCGACGCGCTGCGGCAACTCGGCGCGGAGGCGTCGGCGGCATCGACCGGTTGTCCGCCGGTCGTGGTCGCGGCCCACGGTTTGCAGGGCGGCCGGGCGGTCGTGGCGGGCGACGTGTCGAGCCAGTTTTTGAGCGCTTTGCTGATGGCCGCCCCTTACGCCCGATCGAACGTCGAACTGGTGATCGACGGCCCTTTGGTGTCGCGGCCCTACGTCGACATGACGCTGGCCGTGATGTCGGCGTTCGGCGTTCAGGGGACTGCGTCCGATTCGGACCGGTTTGCAATCGGCGCGCCGCAACGTTATCAAGGCCGGCGGTATGCGATCGAGCCGGACGCTTCGGCGGCAAGCTATTTTTTCGCCGCTGCGGCCATCACCGGCGGCGAGGTCACCGTCGAGGGGCTTTCACGCGACAGCTTGCAGGGCGACGTCGCTTTTTGCGATTGTCTCGAACAAATGGGTTGCGAGACGCGATTCGACCGCGACTCGATCACGGTGATTGGACGGCCGTTGCACGGCATCGACGTCCACATGAACGCGATCAGCGACACGGTCCAAACGTTGGCCGTCGCGGCGCTGTTCGCCCAAGGGCCGACGACCATTCGCGGCGTCGCCCACATCCGACACAAGGAAACCGATCGCATCCACGCGATGGCGGTCGAGTTGCGGAAGCTCGGGGCCGAAGTGACCGAACGCAACGACGGACTTTCGATCGTTCCCGGCTCGCTGCACGGCGCGGCGATCGACACCTACGACGATCATCGGATGGCCATGAGTCTGGCGTTGGCGGGGCTTGCGATTCCGGGCGTCGTCATTCGCCAGCCCGAGTGCGCGGCCAAGACCTATCCGCGATTTTTTGACGATCTCGAAAAGCTGGGACGCAATGGCTAGTGCGTGTCGCACGAACATGTAGCGTTGCCGGCGGCGTGATTCCACGGTTCCGAACGCTACAGGTTTGTGAGATGCGATCTAACGCGGCAACAGTCGTCGATGCGCGACGGTTTCCAACAATTCATCGGCCCGACGCAACAGCGCATTGGCCGGCGCGGCGCAATCGCAACGCATCGTGTCCGGATCGGCGGCCGTCAACGAACCCTGGCAGTGCGGACATCCGACTCGCCGACCGAGATATTCCACCCGAATCAGCAAACGCCGTCCACACACAGGACATTCCTGAACGAAAAAGGTCGGATTAGACATGGCGAAGCCTCCTGCCACCCGACGACTCACAGGCGATCATTATCCCAACCAT
>JBDKTJ010000185.1:0-6813 GCA_039698075.1 Thermoguttaceae bacterium
TAAGCGAGCGCAGCGAGACAGCAAGCATGTTTGCCGTCTCTTCATGCCCACGACAAGCGTGGGCATGGCACCCATTCTCCCTAAATTGTGCACAATAAATGCCATCATTTACAAGACACTACACTAGCGTCCCGCCGCCGGGGTCGGAGCCAATGACGGCGTAACCGTCGTGGTCGTCGCACACGGGCTGCACGAGCTCGCACACGGGCTGCATTCCGTAACCACAGGGCAGTCGCTCACCACGCACGGCTCGGTCACCACCATGGTGGGTTGCTGACGAGCCTCGCGGCGCGCGCCCCATGCTTCTCGCCAGCATTCGCCAAAGCGGCAACCGCCGGTGATGCATACCAGCGTTCCTAAGGTCATCATCAACATGAACTTCTTCACGATTGGCCTCCTGTCAATCAGCGGGTGGGCGACGGTGCGAAGGTTTCCGGGCCGGGGGTCATTACCGCCGTACTCGGGCACGGGTCGCAAGGGGTGGTGGGGCAGGGTGTGGGACAGGTCACGGTCGAGCAGGGCGTCGGGCAAGTCGCGGCTGCCGGCGCTTGCTGACGACACGCCGGACCACGCCACAGACATTCCATAAACCGGCATCCTGCCATGCCGCTGAACAACAGCCCTAAAACCGTTAGAATCAGTAGCCTCTTCATTCCTGTTTTCTCCCGTCAAAATGCTACACTGCCATCACAAGGCAGCTTGCCAAGGAAACTCTACACCAGGATTGATGATGTGCAAACGCAACACACGTATTTTTTCGGAAACAAAGCAGAAACCGGGGACGAGGGACTTGGGACGTGGGGCGGGAGATTCATAACTCGAAACCAGATTTTCCATCCTTCCGTCCCCTCTCCCTTTTGGAAAGGGCTAGGGTGAGGGCCGTAAACCAAAAATCCGTCCATCCCGCCACGTCCCACGCCCCCAATCTCTCGTCCCCAACCTTCCACCCCCATTCCCCAATTGCCAATCCCAAGCTACATTTGCATGCCATCCCTCAACTTCCCACCCACTAAAATCATCCGCCGATCCGGCAAACCGCCATGACTGCCCCCACAAGAGACGCTCGTTGGTTCGCCTCGGTTTGGGTCGCCACGTTCCTCCTTTCGGCAGCGTTTTGCCCGCCGACACGGGCCGACGCCCCCGCCGACGACGTCTGGCTGGTCAGCACCCGCAACATGCCCCGCTGCAATCCGCTCGACGCCTCGTTGCAAGGGCTCGACTACCAGCGACGCGACGCGCAACAGGGCTGGACCAGCTCCGACGCCCGAGCGTTTCACGCGTCCGCCTCGAAATCCGTCCCGACCATCGTCTTCCTGCACGGCAATTGGACCGACGCCTGCGAAGCGATCGAGAAAGCCGACGCCGCCGAGGCCGCCATCCGCGCGCAGGTCGGCGACCGACCGTTCCGTTTCGTCATCTGGTCGTGGCCGGCCGATCGCGTCCGCCATCGGATCCGCGACGACCTCTACTTGAAAGCCGACTACTGCGACGCCGAGAGCTGCTATCTGGCCCGATGGCTCGACGCCGAAATCAAACCCGGCGCGCCGGTCAGCCTGGTCGGCCACAGTTTTGGCTCGCGCATCGTCGCCGGCGCGATGCACCTGCTGGGCGGCGGCTCGATCGACGATCAAACGCTGCCTCAAAAAACCGTCTCGGCCTGGTCGGACGGCAAACGCAATCCCGTCCGCCTGGTGCTGATGGCCGCCGCGCTGGGCGACAACGGACTCGCCCCCGACGCCGTCTACGGCCGCGCGCTCACGCTGGTCGATCGAGCCTTGATCTCCCAAAATCCCTGTGACCGCGTGCTGCGTTGGTATCCGGTCGTCTCCGATCATTCTTGCGGCGACGAGGCCCTCGGCGCCGTCGGACCGCAAACCGTCGCGGACAACGTCGACGTGATCGACGTCAGCGGCTCCGTCGGTCGGCAGCACCAATGCCAACGCTATTGCCAGTCGTGCGAACTGGCCGACCACTGGGCCCGCTACACGTTCCTCGACGGGCGTCCCTCTTCCAAAGACCCTTGATGCTCTGACCATGAGCGAGCCGGTCGCCTTTCTCAATCATCGTTGGATTCCAGCCTCCACGGCAGCCATCCCGGTGGGCGACGCCGGTTTCGTCCAAGGCACGACGATCGCCGAACAGTTGCGCACCTTCGGTGGCCGGATGTTTCAGCTCGACGCCCATTTCGACCGGCTGTTCCGTTCGCTTCGCCTCGTGGGTTTTGCGCCCGACATGACCCGCGAACAACTCGCCGCCACGACCGAAGAACTGGTCGCGCGCAACCACCCGCTGCTGCCGGACGGCGCCGATCTCGGCGTGTCGATCGTCATCACGCCGGGCGACTATCCCACCTACGCCGCCGCCGGATTGACCCGGCCCACCGTTTGCCTGCACACCTATCCGCTGCCGTTTTACCGCTGGGCCCGAAAATATCGCGAAGGCCAATCGCTGCGAACGACCGACGTCGAGCAGGTGCCGCCGCGTTGCTGGCCGCCGTCGCTCAAGTGCCGCAGCCGAATGCACTACTATCTCGCCGATCGACAGGCCGCCGCCGCGGACCCGCAAGCCCGCGCCTTGCTGCTCGACGCGCAACACTTCGTCACCGAAGCCTCGACAGCCAACATCGCGGCCTATCGCGTCGGCGAAGGTCTCGTGCTGCCGCCCGCCGAAAAGGTTCTGCCGGGCGTCAGTCTGGCCGCAACCGTCGCGCTGGCCCGACAACTCGGCCACGCCGTGATCGAACGCGATCAAACGGTCGACCAGTTGGCCGCGGTCGATGAACTGTTTCTCACCAGCACGCCGTTCTGCCTGCTGCCGGTCGTGCAGTTGAACGGCCGCCCGATCGGCGACGGTCGACTGGGCCCGATGTTTCAACAACTGATCGCCGCTTGGAACGATCGCACAGGCATCGACATCGTTCACCAGGCCGAGCAGTTTTCTTGACCGTCGCGGTCCCCGTTCGTTGTTGATTTTTCAAACACCCCGCCGGTCGGATCCCCGCGAAATCGTCTCACACCACGGCGTTGTCGCGACGTTTTTTCGACGGCGCGTGCGTGAGAAATTTTGCGATTTGACTTTTCTCGTTTTCGGTCTACGATTCATATGGAGACCGAAAAGACCTCGGCATACGGCCAGGCGTCGGCCTCCGAGTTTATCGCGAGGATCGGAGCGCAAAGCCACCAGACCCGTTGAAAAAGGGGTCGGACAGGCAGCCTTTGCCAAACGGTTTTTGGACGGTCCAAACCAAGGCAAGGTGGGCGTTCTGAGCCTCGCCTTTTTTTATGCGCCGGGTCAGCCGACCACCAAGCAGCCCGACAACCGGCTGCCGGCGCGTCGCAGAATCTTCGCGGACCGGCTCAACGCCCTGCGCGACGTGTGGCCCAGTCGAACGGCCAGATACACGCCGTCGCAATGCCGGCTCAACCCAACCGTCTCCGCATACGCCAGCGACGGCAACTCGACGAGCACCAGCGACCCGGCCTCCCGCAATTCCTCGAACCAAAACCGATCGAGGCTCGCACCGAAGTCCCGCCGCGACCCGGGCGCCGGCAGAAAACTCAAATTCCGCCGATTCGTCGGGTAAATCACCCCCGAGGATCCCGCGACGTCCGAAGAAACAATCGCCAACGACGTCAGACCCGGATGGCGAAAGTTCGCATCGACGACCACCACGCTGCCGGCCACGCGACGGGCCAGTTGCGGCGCCAGCGCCGTCAGCAATCGCGTCTTGCCGTCGCCCGGCCCGGGACTGGTGATCGCCAAAATCGTCGTCCGATCCAACGGCCATCGCCGCAGAAGCCCGTTGGCCATCTCCGCCGCTTGCAACGACCGGTCGGCGTCAACGTCCGACGGCCAAATCACCTGCGGCGACGCGAAGATCGAAGCCGGCCGCTCGGTCGGCAACGCGGGAAAAGAAAACCGGGCTGCAGAACGCGACGCATCCAACGCGGGCCGTGCGAAATCCGCGTGCTCGCCGCCCGCCGGCCACGCCTCCACGCTCGAAAGCGGCAAGATCACCGGCGCGGCCGCTTGACTGTCGATTCGCTTCAACGCGTCGGACGTCAGTCCCATCGCGTCACCCTCGGCGAAGTCGGGCAAACAGTTGTCGATACTCGCGCGGACGCGGCGGCTCGTTCGACGGCGCCGAGGTCATCGCATGACCCTGCTCTTGAACGTCCGCCAACACCGAAGCCAACTCGTCTTCCATGGACGATTCCTGCTCCGCAATCGGCGTCTCGTCAAACGCCGGGGTCTCGACCGCCTCGGGCTCCGGCAAAACTTCCGGCTCCAATTCCGATGCCTCGACGCTCGGCGAAACCGCGACGACCGACGGCGTCGGCAGCTTCACGGACGCCGCGGCATAACGATCCGCCACGATCTCTTCCTGCTCGAACGATTCTTGGAACGGATGAATCGGTTCGTCGAAACGCACTTCCATCTCCGGACCGATCGAACCGGCCGGCTGAAAATCGTCATCCGCCTCGGCCAGCAATTTTTCGATCCGGCCGATCTGCTGAGCCGGCTCCGCGGCCTCGTGCTCTTCGTCGATCGACGTGACCCGCAATGAGGGCGTTGCGCCGGCAACCGCTTCGGCCGCCGGTTCCGCAATCTCATCCAACGAGCCGAACTCGATCACGCCGCCGGCGGTCGGCTCGGGCTTCGATTCGCCGCCGGTCCACGGGGTCGGCAACTGCTGCAAGTCGCTCCAGGCTTCCTCGACGTCGGTCGTCTCGATCCGTCGGCGACCGGCCACGTAGGCCAACAACATCGCGTGATCGCACACCTGGTTGACGAGCCGCGGCACGCCGTTGGTCGCCTGAAATACGCACTGACAGGTCTCGGCCGGAAACACCTGATCGCCCTGGCCGCCCGCCTGATTGATTTGCGATTGAATGTAGCTCTCCGTCTCGGTCCGATTCAACGACTCCAAGTAGCATCGGGCGCTGAGCCGTTGGCTGAACGAATCGAGTTTCGGACTGGCGAACCGCTCTTCCAACACCGCGCCGCCGGCCAACACCAGCCGCACCAACGGTTGATCGCCGCGCACCAGATTGGTCAACAGCCGAAGCTCTTCCAACAACCGAAGCGGCAGCGTGTGGGCCTCGTCGACCAACAGCACCATGCCGCGCGCGCCCTCGTCCGTGGCCATCAGATAGTCGATCACCGCCAGACGCGATTCGCCCTCGTCCATGCCGCGGAACGGCTGCCCCAATTCATAAAGAATGGCCTGGAACAACGCCCGGCGCGTGCTCAGCCGCCCGCTCGACAACATCACGACGTGAAAATTGCGTTGAAACTGCTCGGCCAACATCCGACAAAGCAGCGTCTTGCCCGTGCCCGAAGGCCCGATCACCAAGCCCGCCCCCTCGCCGCGCTGAATGCAGCGGGCCAGCGTGGTTCGCGCCGCTTCGATCGCCGTGGTCGACACATAATGGTCGATCTGAGGAACCGCTGAAAACGGCCGCCGCTTCAGACCGAAAGAGCCTTCGTACATTACCCAGACTTCCTGACTTTTCCGTTCCAAAAATCTTATCTGTCTTTGCCGCGATGGAACTACACTTTTCCATTCCATCCATTCGGCAGCGACCGGACCAATGATGAACGGAGTCGCCGAAACGCCGAACCCAAGCCAAGAAAACGTCTTAGGGCGCAGATAAACGCAAATGCGCGACTTAGAGAATGTGGAGCGATCAACGAAACGCCGCGATCTGCACCAACTAGTGCAGTGTCTCGCAAATGGCGTCTTTTATTATGGGTAGTCTTGATGAAATGGGTGCCATGTCCACGCTTGTCGTGGGCATGAAGCAGCGGCAAACATGCTTGCTGTCTCGCTTCGCTCGCTTAGCAAGCATGGCACCCATAACGCCGCGATCTGCACCAACTAGTGCGACCGCGGTCGAACTCGCCACCGCTCCATATCGGGCGTCAGTCAAAGATGCCCGCGCCGAAGCCGGCCTTCGCGGCCCGATCCACTTGCGGGGCGGCGACAGGCGGCTTGTGCGGCCCCTGCGGTTTTTCGGCCCCCTGAATCTGAGGCTGCGACGTCGACGCCGATCGACGCGGCGACGACGGACCAATCGTCTCGGGCTCGAAATCGTCGTAACTCGACACGTAGCCCGGCAGTTTAGCCCGCGACTTCTCCTCTTCAAACGCCTGAATCACCCGCGTCTGAATCATCTCGCGGCAACCGGAATTGATCGGATGGGCGATGTCGGCGTAGAGTTTCGCGCGACCGTCCTCGTCCTTGGCCGTCAGTTGTTCCCGCTGCTTGGCGCCGCACTGGTTGCAATACGCGGCGCGGAGATGGTTTTTCGACCCGCACTGAAAGCAATGCGCCGTCAGTTTGCGGCTGGGCATGGCCACGAATGGACCGGTCGCGCCCTCGATGATCTTCAGGTCGCGGATCACGAATGCGTCGTCGAACGTGATCGAGCAGAACGCCTGAAGACGCTCGCCGGGCTCGTCCATGAGTTTGACTCGAACCTCGGTGATTTCCACGGCTGTTCTCCTTCGTCGGAAAGTGGAACCGAACTCTCACTGGCCGGTCCGGCCCGGGGAGAGTCGCATTCCCACCGAGCGGATCACCGGCAACTACGCACCGCAAAAACGCGGCCTAAGCCTTTCTCCTGCAAACGTCGCGCGGCGCGTCGCGCCTCGCCCGCACAACGACAAAGTCCAAAATACGACGTCCCGCTCCCGCTCATTCCGTGCCCCAGAAAATCCAGCCGCGAAAACTCCTCGCGCAACCGCTTCACCCAGGGCGACAACGCTTCGGCGACCGGCTGCAAACGATTCATCAACAACCGGCCCGCC
>JBDKTJ010000186.1:0-6655 GCA_039698075.1 Thermoguttaceae bacterium
CGATTGGCTTCGAGAAAACACTCGCCCATCAATTGATACGTCGAACCCGGCCGACCCATCAACACCTTGGCCAACGACGGATCGACGGCGTCCGCGCCGCCCTCGCCGTTGACGGCCTGCAACACCGCGGCGAAACAGTCGGCGGCCTTGCGGTATTGCTCCGTCAGGCAGTAGAGCCGTCCCATCTCCATCCGCAGCAGCAAATCGGCGGCGGTCGGCTTGCCGGACGGTTTCGCGGCCACGGCTTTTTCATAAAGCGACAACGCCCCGGCCCAGTCGCCTTCGTCGCTCAGATAGGTGCCAAGACGGCGAAGCAGCACCGGATCGGCGTCCTCCAACTCGACCACTTTCAACGCGTAGCGGACGGCTTCGCCGTAATGTTTTTGTTCAAGGGCCACGGGCACGATCGCTCGGGCAATCGTCGCCGATTTTGGGTCGAGCCGCAACGCGCGCTGATAACATCGCAGGGCGGCGGCGTAGTCCTCGCGATGCTGATGCATGCGCCCGGCCGAAAACAGGGCGACGGCTTCCAACTGATCGCGTTGCGCCTCGCTCGGCGTTTTGCGGGCCAACGGCTCGGGAGCGTCCTCCAAGACTTGCGGGATGGACGCGGGCGATTTCTTCTCGGGCGCGATCGCGAAAGCCGGGCACGAGATTCCGAAAATCACGGCCAACAGGCAAAGGGCGTGTAGACTCCCCTCCGACAATAGGTTCATCCGCCGATCCCTAACGTTTGATCCGTGACCTTTGGTTCGATTTCCAATCCGTGCCGTGCAATTCCTACCGCGTCAGCGTGGCTTGCGCTTGGCGAGCCCTTCCGAGGCCGGGCGTTTTTTGGACGTCGCCGAAGGCTTTTCGGCCGGCGACGGTTTCTTTCGCGCGATTTCCGGTGGGGCGGCCGGAGTTTTTTTCTTTGCGGCGGGTTTTTCGGCCGCGGCGGGCGACGTCTTCGATTTCGCGCCGGACGATTTGGTTTCTTTCGATTTCGGTTCGGCCGGCTCCGAAAGTTTTCGGGCCGCGCGGTCGGCTCGCCGCTTCGGCAAACGACTCTCGCAACTCGGCTCGATCTGGATCAGCAGTTCGCGAAGGCTCGGCGAATAGGAATTGGCCGAGTAGTCGGCGCCCAATTCGTGGAGCAGGACGCCGAACTCGATCCCCTTCGACTTGGCCACCGCGCGTTCCATGCCGGGCACGACGCCCGCCGTGACGTCCTTGTCGGTCACCAAATCAAGCACCCGCAACACGGCCATCGTGCCGTGGTCGATCGGAATCGAATGACCGCCCAGTGCGACCTGAACGACGAACGACACGATGAAAGGCGTGGCGCCGTCGAGCTTTTCAAGCCAGGCGACCGTCGGTCCGAGGTTCTTCTTGCGGCGGTCTTCCAGGTCGAACGTGAACGTGGCCTCGAAGATCGCGTGCAGCAGCCGCTTGATGCGGTTAGCCGCGGCGCGAGGGTCGGGCAGGCAAGCCATCACTTCGGACAGCTCCGAGATCGACGTGACCCGGACCTCGTTCCAGTCGAAAAACGTGTGGACCAGCGCGGCGAAGGCTTCTTCCGCCGTGTCGAGATGGGCGTCTTCCAAGCAACAGGCGAACAGCAAATGTTCGATCACCGTCCGGCCCGTGTTGCAGGGCGACACTTTGTAATGTTTCTTGAGGACCTTGTGGACCTTGGCGAATTGTGTGGTGCGGCTGACGGCGGTCATGACGATGGCTCGTTGTTGGAATCGTGTTCGGCCGGTTCGGACGTCGGTTCGTCGGAATCGGTTTCTTCTTTCGGAGGAAGAACCTCGCGAAGGATCTTGGCCACGGCGATCGAATGTTTCACGCCCTGGTCCAGATGAAAGCTCAACTTCGGCGTGTATCGAATGTTGACGCCCTTGGCCACCTTGGCTTGCAGGAATCCGGC
Organism: Thermoguttaceae bacterium; assembly: GCA_039698075.1. Taxonomy (GTDB): domain Bacteria; phylum Planctomycetota; class Planctomycetia; order Pirellulales; family Thermoguttaceae; genus JAJFVC01. The sequence goes on from JBDKTJ010000186.1 coordinate 1,913, forward strand.
GGCGCTTTGAAGTCCGTAAAGGGTCAGCTTTTGGCGATTGTCGTCGCCCATCACCGACACATGCACCTTGGCATAGCGCAGATCGGCGGACACCTCGACGTGGGTCACGGTCACGTCGCGGACTCGCGGATCTTGCAGCTCCGTCAAGATCGCCATGCTGACGACCTCGCGGATAGCTTCGGCGGCTTTTTCTGTGCGTCGGGAGGACATGAATCGGGGTCAGTGGTCAGTGGTCAGTCGGTTTGTCGCCGTCCTTGACGTCGTTCAGTTCCTCTAAAAGGTTTTTGGCGATTTTTTTGATCTTCTAGGCTTCGAAACCGTTGTTTCTCGGATATCGTTCAGTTCCACTAAAAAGTTCGGGCGATTTCTTCGATCTTGTAGGCTTCGAAAATGTCGCCTTCCTTGATGTCGTTGAATCCGGCCAGCTTGATGCCGCATTCGAGTCCTTCGCGGACCTCGCGAGCGTCGTCCTTCTCCCGCTTCAACGATTCCATCGCGTAATCGCCGATCACGCGGCTTTCGCGGATCAGCCGGACGCGGGCGTCTCGCGCGATGATGCCCGACAGGACGCGGCAGCCGGCCACGCTCCCCACCCGGCTGATGTGGAACGTTTGCTGAACCAACGCGCGGCCCAGGTCCTTTTCGTGTTTCTCCGGCTTGAGCATTCCCTCCAAGGCGGCGCGAAGGTCGTCGGTCACTTGGTAGATGATGTCGTAGCGGCGGATCTGAACGCCCAGCTTCTCGGCCAATGATCGGGCCTTTTCGTCCGGCACGACCGAGAACGCAATGATTACGGCATCGGAGGCGTGGGCCAAGTGCACGTCGGCCTCGGTGACGCCGCCCACCGTCGCCTGCAAAATCTTGATCTGCACCTCGGGGTGTTGAAGCTTCGACAGCTCCTTGCGGATGGCCTCGATCGACCCTCGCACGTCGGCCCGAAGAATGATGTTCAGCGTGCGGATTTGGCTTTCTTCGCCAAGCCGCTCGTAGAGGTTTTCCAACGTGACGTGCGGGCGTCCGCCGGCCAACTCGCGTTGACGAGCCTCCGCGGCGCGCTGTTCGGCCAACTGGCGGGCCTTGGCGATGTCGTCCAGCACGTAAAAGCAGTCGCCGGCGTTCGGGGCGCTGTCCAGGCCCGTCACTTGCACGGGCGTCGACGGACCGACCGACTCGTATTTTTCATCCTGCTTCAACGTGTCGTACATGGCCTTCACGCGGCCGTAGGCGCTGCCGCAAACGACGATGTCGCCGACGTGCAGCGTGCCGTTTTGCACCAACAGCTTGACCACGACGCCGCGGTCTTCGTGCATCTCGGCTTCGAGGCAGGTGCCGCGGCCCGGACCGTCGGGATTCGCCTTGTATTCGTGCAACTCGGCGACGGTCAGCAACGTTTCGAGCAGCTTGTCGATGCCTTCGCCGGTTGTGGCGCTGGTTTTGACCACTTCGGTTTCGCCGCCCCATTCGCTCGGCAGCAACTCGTTGGCGGCCAACTGTTCGTACACCCGTTGCGGATTCGCGCCGGGCAGGTCGATCTTGTTCATCGCCACGACGATTGGCACTTCGGCCGCCTTGGCATGGCTGATCGCCTCTTCGGTCTGCGGCATCACGCCGTCTTCGGCCGCCACGACCAGCACGGCGATATCGGTCACGTTGGCCCCGCGGGCCCGCATCTCGGTGAACGCTTCGTGGCCGGGCGTGTCGACGAACGCGATCGGACGACCGTCCTTCATGACGCGGTAGGCGCGGATGTGTTGCGTGATGCCGCCTTTTTCGTGGGCGGCCACGTCGATTCCGAGAATCCGATCCAACAGCGACGTCTTGCCGTGGTCCACGTGGCCCAGGAACGTCACGATCGGCGGCCGCGGCTGCAATTTCTCGGGATCATCTTCGTGTTCGAGCGAATCGATCACCTTTTGTTCCAGATCGACCGGACGTCGGAAATCGACCGCCACGCCCAGGTCGGTCGCCAGGAGCTCGGCCATGTCGGGGTCCAAAGTAGCGGCGATGTTGCTCATCGTGCCCATTTCCAACAGCTTGGCCAAAATGGTTCTGGCCGGCACGCCCAGGGCCTCCGAAAAACTCCGCACCGTGCAGGGCAGCTCGACGGTCACGTTTTCGCGGCGTGGGGCGGCCGTATTGGCGCCTGTCCGACGGATGTGGGTGCGTTTGCGGATCGCCGGCGCGGCGGTTGTCTCGTCACCGCCCTCTTCGTCCGGTTTGCGATGCCGGGCGGACGCCGCTTTCTTGCGTTTCAATTGGCGTTGCTCGCGACCGCCCATCGCGCCAACAACACCCTCTTCTTCGCGCTCGGGGGGCGCCCCTGCAACGCGACTGCGGCGAGGACGGTCTCGACTTCCGGCCAGCGTCGCGGCCTCTCCCGACGGCGCTTCCCCGGCCTGCGGCGATTTGCCTCGCGGGCCGCCCTTGGCCGCCTCGGCGGCGCGTTTTTGTTCGTGCTTGCGCAAATGCTCCGACAACGGCTTCGTGCCTGCACGGCCGGCGCGAATCGCATCCTTGGGCAGTTTGATGTCCGGCTTTTGCGGCGCGGGCTCGTTCGACTTTCGTCGGAGGGTCATGTGGGACGCGGCCGGCAACGGGGCCATCTTGATGGCCGGGCCTTTGTCCTTGTCCCGCTCTTTGTCACGCGACTTCTGACGGCCCTTTTCCTTCACCCGGTCCGCGAGCGTTTTGCCCGCCCTCGGCCGGTCGATCGGTCGGTCGCTCGGACGCATCACGGGCCGCTCCAGCGGAGGCGGCTCGACGGACGGGGTCGACGGAGCAACCGGCGGCTCTTCGACCGGCTCGGCGACCGGAGCGGAAGTGGTCGGAGCGGGCGGCGGAGTCGGCGGCTCTTCGACCGGTTTGTGCGTGTGTTTTTCGTGCTTGGCGGCGGGCAGCACGGGAACCTTGCCGGAGAACGAGCCCGTCGGCGCGATGTAATCTTCGCGGCGAATCGCCCCGGTCGACGTCGGTTCAGACGGTCCGGAGGCGGCGGGATGGGCGCCGGCGGGACCGCCCAGTCGGGCCGCTTTCCCGCTGTTGATGAACGCCATGACCGTGGCGTGCTCTTCGTCGGTCAAACTGGCCAGCGCAGAGCCCTTGCCCGTGACACCCGCTTTCGCGCAGATGTCGACCAGCACTTTGCTGTCGAGCTTCAGTTGTTTCGCTAAGGCGTAAATACGAATGAGCAAAGGGCCGCTCCCTATGGAAAATTGCGTCAGACCGTCTGTCGGCGCGAGATCGAAAAACTTCTCCGTTACAAAGCGGCGTCATCGGACGACTCCGCTGAATTTGGCTTTGGTTCCGTCGACTCGCCGGCCGACGAGGCCGGATCGGCGTTGGGTTCGGCGACGGCCTGTTCAATGACCTCCGCGGATTTCCCATCGGCATAATAAGGCGACGGAGCGGCGGCGGCTTCGGCGGCTTCGGCCGCTTCCAGTCGTTCTTGCTCTCGCTGCTGACGACGTTGCTCGGCGGCGAGCCGCTCGGCTTCGGCGGCCTTGGACTCGGCCTGATGCACGATGCGGTCGACCTGCTCGGCGGACAAGCCGCCCATTTCCATCAACGCGTCGGGCTCGATCACGGACAAGTCGTCGTAGGACAGGAAGCCTTCGCCGACCAAACGCTCGGCCAACTCCGACTCCACGCCCTCGAGCGAAGAATAGCCGGCCACGGCTTGTTCGATCTGCTCATCGAGTTCTTCGCGCGTCATGATCTCGATGTCCCAGCCGCAGAGCTTGCTTGCCAGGCGGACGTTCTGGCCGCGCCGCCCGATGGCCAACGAAAGCTGGTCTTCTTGGACCAGGACGATCGCCCGACCCAGCATTTGGCAGAGGATCACTTCCTCGACCTCGGCGGGCTGCAAGGCGTTGGGGATCAACACCTGCATGTCTTCGCTGTAGCGGACGATGTCGATTCGCTCGCCGGACAGTTCGTCGACGATGTTTTTGATTCGGTTGCCGCGGACGCCCACGCAAGCCCCGACGCAGTCGATCCGCTGATCCGTGCTGCTGACGGCCACCTTGGTGCGATAGCCGGGCTCGCGAGAAATGGCGCGGATTTCGATGACGCCCTCGGCGATCTCGGGAATCTCCTGCTCGAACAGACGCTGGACCAACTGGGATTTGGTGCGGCTGAGGATCACCTTGATCCGACTGCCGACTTTTTTCACTTCATAGACGGTGGCGCGGACCCGCTCGTTGGCGTGATGCGTTTCGCCGGGGATTTGCTCGCCCTTGGGCAAGATCGCCTCGACGTTGGCCAAGGCGACCGTAGCGGCGCCGCCTTCGTAGCGTTGGATCACGCCGGTGACCAATTGTCCGCGGAGTTCGTCATATTCGTTATAGAGGGCATCGCGTTCCGCCTCGCGGATCTTTTGGATCATCACCTGCTTGGCGGTCTGCGCGCCGATGCGTTCGGCCATCTCGGCGGGATCGAGCGGAACGCCGTTGTAGGCGCCGCGAATCGCGCCGTTGTCGCGGTCGATCTCGACGACGATGTCGGCATCCTCGCCGTAGTGCTTCTTGGCGGCCGAAACCAATGCCGCTTCGATGCCCTCGAAGACGATTTCCTTGTCGATGTTTTTATCGCGGTGGATCGCATCCACAATGCGAAGCAGTTCGTTGGGGTCCATTCGCCCTCACTTTCGTCGGCTACAGCAATACTCTCTCCGCCCCGCTCGACCCAACGAACTGGCCGAGACGCTCCAAATTCTTACGACGCCACAAGTTAGTGGCTTCGACA
>JBDKTJ010000187.1:0-39231 GCA_039698075.1 Thermoguttaceae bacterium
TACGTCGCCGCTGTATCCGACAGACAGTTTTGTCACTGGCGCTACACGGCCCGGGCTTACGAAAAATTCAACAACTACTGGAAAACGCGGTCACCATGGCCGCATAATGTGCAAAAGTCGAACTCAGATATTGCCGTCAAAGCGGCCGGACAGCTTTCCGATCCGAATCAATACAAGGAGGTTATTGCCGAACTGAAGCGACTTGGCTATCTCGATACGAAGGAAGGCCGAGGCGGAGGATGTTGGCTCACAGCGGCCGGACAACAGCGAGCCTGCAAACTGTAGCTACAGTTTGCATACTGTTTGCGCACTGATTGTTAGTTCTTGTTGGTGTCTAATTCCCGTAGACAGGCGAGCAAAGGGCTTGCCTGCAATCTTCTATTACGGGAGTTTTCACCATGAACGATGTACTCTCTTCGGCGGCATCTGCCGCCCGACGGTTCGATGTGCAAGCCGTTGCTGAAGTGCTCGGCTGTTCCGCACAACATGTTTATCTTTTCGATGTCGGTCGGATGCCGGTTCGAGTTAGGCTCGGCATTACATCGCACCGGCCAATGGCCGCAATTCGGAAGTGGATCCATCACGACGGCCACGCGATCTGCAAAAGGAAAGGCGGTGCTAACCATGCGTAGTTCGATCTACAAACCTAAACAACAGACTAACGAAGTTCAACCGCTTTTGCTGTCCGCCGCGGAAGCAGCTAAAAGTTTAGGTGTTTGTCAAAAATCTCTTTGGTCGCAAACTGCGCCGAGGGGACCGATTCGTTGTGTGCGTCTGGGAGTTCGGGTGCTTTACAGCCGCGCGAGTCTTGAAGCGTTTATTGCAGAACAAGAGGCCCGAGCAGTCGGCGCGATCGCGGCGGAAAGAGATGGTGCCGCATGACTTCCATGAACGAGGTTTTTTCTAAGTTTTCCAACGTCAAACAGGTTGGCCTCAATCAATGGCAGGCGTCTTGTCCGGCTCATGACGATGACCATGAAAGCCTTTCCATTTCGACGGCGGTGGATGACCGTATCTTGATCCACTGCCATGCCGGATGCACCACTCAAGAGGTGTGCTCGGCCGTTGGGTTGCCGATGCGGGACTTGTTTTCCAAAACGTCAGCGTCAGCGAAGCCCGCCGAAACGGCCCAAAAGGACGGGTATCCTCGACACCGTCCTAAAAAGAAGGGCCAAATCTATCCGACGGCGGAAGCGGGCATCGCGGCATTGGAGCACGTGCACGGACCGTGTGTTGCGCAGTGGGCTTACGAAAACCCTGAAGGCGCGGTGGTGGGGCGGGTATTGCGTTGGAACAGGCCGGACGGAAGCAAGACGTTTCTTCCGGTTTCGCGGTACGCGGACGGTTGGCGTATTGCGGGAATGCCCAAGCCGCGTCCGCTGTATCGCCTTTCGGGGTTGGCCAACGCCAAACGCGTGTACATCACGGAAGGCGAAAAATGTGCCGAGGCGGCCCGGTCGCTTGGACTGACCGCGACGTGTTCCGTCCATGGTGCGAAATCGGCGAACGAAACGGATTGGTCGCCGCTGGCCGGCAAGGAGATCATCGTGCTGCCCGACCACGACGGGGCCGGCCAACAATACGCCGAAACAGTGATTGGCATTCTTGAAAACCTACGGCCGGCTCCCACGATCAAAATCGTAGAACTGCCCGGCTTGCCGCCGAAAGGCGACATCGACGATTTCATTCAAAAGGCTATCACAACCAAGGAGAACAACGATGACGTGCCTGCTTGAGCATTTGGGACAAGAAATTGAAAAACTGGCGGATGCGGCCGAGGTCTGTTCCGCGTCACCTTCTGTGGACAGGCCGTTTGAACGGTTTCAGCCGTTTCCGGTCGACGCATTGCCGGAACCGCTTGCCACCTTCGTGCGTGTGGCCAGCAAGGCGATAGGTTGCGATCCCACGTTCCTTGTGTTGCCTATTTTGGTAGTCGCCGCGGCGATGATCGGCACCAGTTGTGTTTTGGAGCTGAAACGCGGGTGGCGTGTGCCGTCGGTCCTTTGGGCGGGCATTGTGGGCGAATCGGGCACCATGAAGACGCCGGCCATGAAGTTGGCCCTTCAGCCGGTCAAAAAACGTCAGGCCGAGGCCCTTCGGCGTTATCACGAAGCCATGCAGCAATACCAGTCGGAAAAGGCTGCATACGAGAAGGACATGGCCGCATGGAAGCGAAGTCGACGCAACGGCGAACTGCCGCCCGTTGAGCCGAAATCGCCGACCGCGGAACGCTGCTTGGTTTCCGACATCACCATCGAAGCGATGGCCATAAAACTTTTGGAGAATCCCAGGGGCGTTTTGTTGGCCATGGACGAACTGGCCGGTTGGTTTGGGAGTTTTGATCGTTACACCAATGGCAACAAAGGTTCGGATGCGGCGCATTGGCTTTCCGCGTACAACGCGGAGAGCATCACGGTGGATCGAAAAACGGGAGAGCCGAAGATGATTTTTGTCCCGACGGCTGCCATCAGCGTCGTCGGCGGAATCCAGCCAGGGATTTTGAATCGGGCTTTGGGGCTGGAGCATCGCGAAAACGGCATGCTGGCCCGATTGCTTCTCGCTTGCCCTCCGCAGCGATCCGAACAGTGGACGGAAGCCGAAATAGACGCCGAAGTTGAATCGCAATATGGAAACGTCATCAACCGGCTGGCGTCGCTCGAACCGGCGTACGACGAAAACGGCGAACCGGTTTCCATGGTTTTGCAGCTCTCGCCGGAAGCCAAACGCCTCTGGACGCAATTCTATAATGCCAATGCGGCGGAACTCGCCAACTTGACCGGCGATCTTGCGGCGGCTTGGTCCAAACTGGAGGAAATTGCAGCGCGACTGGCGTTGGTGTCTCACCGCATCAAAACCGTTCAGGCTGCCCCGCCGCAAAAACCTTGGTTGCCGGACGCTCCCGTCTCCCCGTCGGCCAACATCATCGACGGCGACACGATGCGCGACGCCATCCGACTCACGGAGTGGTTTAAGGCCGAAATCCGACGCGTGTACGCCATGCTCGGCGAAAGCGACGACGTTCGCGATCAACGACGTTTGGTCGAGTGGATCGACCGTCACGGCGGCGCGGCCACCGCCTCCAAGGTGCAGTCCGGTTGTCGCTGGCTGCGGAACTCTGGCATGGCCGAGATCGCCCTGAACGGTTTGGCCAAAGCCGGCCTGGGGAGTTGGAGCCATGTCCCCAGCGGTCCTCAAGGCGGCCGACCCAGTCATGTGTTCCGCTTATCGGAACGTCGTATCAATGAAACCTCGCCATTTTCGCTCGAAAAGGCAGGGTTGACATGACCTCCAGAAACGGTCCACGATCCTCAAGGCACGGGTCCGCTGTTCGGATCGGAATGGCCGATAGTTGTGCCGCCTCGATCCCTCGTGGCCCCAATGACAGGGAGGTCAGTCAGTTGGGGGAAATCCGGGCGGGCTACGGCCTTCGTTTTGAGCCAATGTCTCACGCGAGGGCCATTGGGCCATCTGTCGCAACTCCAATGCGTATCATCGGTTGCGGCCGATCGTCCTATGTCCCGCGCGCGGGCGAGTGGACACACTCATGCGGCTAGTGTTATTCTAATTCATAAGTAGCATCCTTTGAGCGTAGGAGGGGCGTGTCATGGCGAGTCTTTATCCTGACAAGAACGGCAATTTTAGACTTCAATTTCGTACACTGAATGGTCGGCGAACGATTATCTATCTGACGGGCATTCCACAACGTCAATGTGAGACCGTCAAGTCTTTCGTTGAGCGTTTGCTTATCGCGGCGGCATCGGGAGATAATATTGACATCGCCACGGCTTCTTGGTTGGCAAAAATAACGGATGAATTGCACGACAAACTAGCCAAGGCAGGGCTGGTAAGTCCGCGAAAGGTAGCCAGCAACGATGCTATCGGACTGTTCATTGACCGGTACATCGCTGACAAAGCAATCAAGAAACCGAACACGGCTAAGAACTATGCGGCTACACGCAAAAGCCTCTTGGATTTTTTCGCCCCACAAACACCCTTGCGAGATATTTCTGCTGGCGATTGCGACCGCTGGTATGATTGGCAAGTAGCGGAAGGCTACGCCCCGGCGACCATCGGGCGCAATGTAAAACGAGCAAAGCAGTTTTTTCGGGCGGCTGTTCGCTCTCGACTTATCTCCGAAAGTCCGATGCAAGACCTTAAAGCTGCGGCGCAAGTCAATCCAGACCGGCAACGCTACATCCCGATGGAAAGCATCCAGTTGCTACTTAATGAATGTCGTAATTCATCGGAACGGCTTATCATCGGGCTGGCGCGGATTGCTGGCCTACGGATCCCGAGCGAGTTGGTGGGCCTGCTTTGGTCCGAGGTCAATTGGGAGAAATCGCGGTTTGTGGTTCATTCACCGAAAACCGAAAAATGCGGTCAGGGCCGGCGAGTTGTTCCGTTTTTCCCAGGACTAGCCACACTGTTTTCGGAGGCGTGGGCAGCGGCCCCCGACAATGAAGATCGGATATTTCCGAACATCACTCCCAACACTAATCTTCGGACGTGGCTAAGCAAGCTGGCGGACCGTGTGGGTGTCGAGATGTGGGAGAAGCCTTGGGTAAACTGCCGGGCATCGGCTGTCACGGACGCGGCGGGGAAACTCCCCGGCTATGTCTGTGAGGCGTTCTTCGGACACTCTGAAGCCATAGCCAACAAGCATTACCGGCTCGTTCGGGAAGAGCACTTTCAGCAAGCCGCCAGATTGTCTGAAGGCGCACAGCTCGAAACGAGGCGTTTTGCACAAGAAACGCCCGGTAACAACACGTACAAGAAAACAAAAAACCCCGGATTTACCGAGGTTTTCTTGCCTGTACATACCTGTACAGATGATCAAGTACCCCCTAGGGGAGTCGAACCCCTGTTCTCGGACTGAGAATCCGATGTCCTGGGCCACTAGACGAAGGGGGCTTTTCGGACGCCTACTCGCTGTCGCCGAGCCGTTGACTCGGCGAAATGAGTCTCGTTTTTTACCATTTGCCGTCTACGCTGTCAACTCAAATGGTTCGGCCCACGAATACGCCCTGGCAGGGGGTGTCGTGGATTCAACGGTTGTTTTTCTTGGGATAATCCGTATGGATCGGGGTGGGCCATTTTCTGGGGGGAGTTCTTCGGGTTTTTTCGATTCTCCGAACGGAGGGCGTCTAAATTCCCCCCGAAATCTCGTTGGGGGTCTACCCCCCTTGTGATAACTCTGCTATGATTATGCGGAGTGGCACCTTGCCTGGGCGGATTGGGGGTAAACGATCGAGGACTGCCCAAACCCCCTTCCGGTGACTTTTACCTAACGAACTTTGCCATTTTCAAATGCAAGAGGAGTGTTCCCGATGACGAACAAAATTCGGTTGTTGATCGCCGATGATCACGAAGTGGTGCGAAGCGGTTTGAAGAGCATGTTGGCCAACACCGACATCCGCGTGGTTGGCGAGGTGTCGACGGGCGCCGACGCCGTGAAGTTCGCCTTGGAGAACGAGGTGGACGTCGCCATGTTGGACATCCGCATGCCCGACGGCGACGGACTGACCGCCTTGGGCCGCATCAAGCTCGACAAGCCCAATCTGCCGATCCTGATTCTCTCGACGTTCGACAATCCGACTTACGTGGCCCGCGCGGTGGCGTTGGGCGCCAGCGGTTACTTGTTGAAGGGTTGCACCCGCGACGAATTGATCGCGGGCATTCAGTCGGCGGCCGCCGGTGAAAGCGCTTGGACTCGCGACGAGCTGCGCCGCGTGACCGGCGCGTTGGCCACGCCGCGGTTGACTGCGGATGTCGAAGTGCCGTTGACTCAGCGTGAAAGCGAAGTGCTGCGACAGTTGGCCTATGGACTGACGAACAAGGAAATCGCCCAGACGCTGCACATCAGCTACGAGACGGTCAAGGAACACGTCCAACACATTTTGCGGAAGATCGGCGTTTCGGATCGGACCCAAGCCGCGGTTTGGGCGGTCCGCAAAGAGCTGGTTTGACGACGATCGTGACCCCCAGGGCCCGTCGACGTTTTGACGAGCAGTTGGAGCGGGTGCTCAAAGGCATGCCGCCGCTGGTCCATCAATTGATCGAGCAGGTGCCGTTGCACGTCGAGGACTATCCTTCCGACGAGGTGATGGACCGCCTGGGCGTCGAGTATTTGGACGAACTTTGCGGTCTGTACACGGGCATCCCGATCGGCGAAAAAAGCGTCACGCAGTCCGGCACGATGCCCGACGTGGTCACGATCTATCGCGAAGGCATTCTTAGCGCCGCCGCCGACCCGCGCGGACGCATCACGCCGGATCGGCTGCGCGAGCAAATCCGTATCACGATTCTTCACGAGTTGGCCCATCATCACGGATTGACGGAGGAGGACCTCGAACGGCTGGGATACGGCTGACGGCCGGCGTCGGCATGGAAAACCCCATTTCAAACGGAGGTTGGTCATGAAGAAGGCGACGTTCAATGCGTGGGTGGATGCGGTGGCGTTCATGGCGATGGCGCTGCTGGCCGCGACCGGGGTTTTGATCAAATTCGTTTTGCCGCCGGGTTCCGGACATTTCAGCGAGATCTGGGGCATGGATCGTCATCAGTGGGGCGACGTGCATTTCTGCTTCGCGGTTACGCTGGCCGTTGCGGTGGTGGTTCACTTGTGCTTGCATTGGCGGTGGGTGGTTGCGACGGTCCAAGGGCGTTCGGAAAGCGGTTCGACGTGGCGAGTCGCGCTGGCCGTTGTGGGGCTGTTGATTTTGATCGGCTTGGTCGCGTCGCCATTTTTGACCGCGGTGGAACTGACCGGCGACGCTCCGCATCGTGGCCGGGCGGCTCGATTGGCCGAGCAGTCTGATCCGCAGACGACACCCCGGACGGACCAAGACGCCGACCCGCTCTCGGCAGGCCTCGCGGAGCGACACACGGGCGAGGGGACGCCGCAGATCGACGGCACGATGTCGCTTCGCGAGATGGAGCGTCGCACGGGCGTTTCGGCGGCCGTTGTGCTGAAGGAAATGGGGTTGCCCGCCGACGTGCCGCTCGACGAACGATTGGGCCGGCTTCGCAAGCAATACAACTTTGACATGCACGCGCTGCGCGAAGTGGTGGCGAAACACCAAAAACCGCAGCCGAGCGGCAACGCCCGATGAGATGATCCCCCCCTTGGATTCACCGCGGCGCGACGCCGGGCGATCCTGTCCCAAGTAAACAAGTCGGACCGTGGATGTACGACCTCGACCGTATCCTTCGTGAGACGTTCCTTGCTCGGGCCGAGTATCTCGAGTGCGTCGATTCGACCAACCGCCGAGCCACGGAAGTTGCATTGGAGGGCGGTCCGTTGCCCTTTCTGATAGCGGCGCAGCGGCAAACGGCCGGTCGTGGTCGCGGCGCGCATCGCTGGTGGACCGGGCCCGGCGCGTTGGTGTTCAGCCTGGCCGTCGCGGCGGAGACGATCGGCGTCGAACGAAGCCGTGCGCCGTTGGCGTCGTTGGCCGTCGGAGTCGCGGTGGCCGACGCGGTCGCTCCGTGGTTGCCGAGCGGGGCCGTGGCGCTCCGCTGGCCGAACGATGTGCTGGCGGCGGGCCGAAAACTGTCCGGCATTCTGATCGAGGTGTTGTCCAACCGTCGCCATGTGATCGGCATCGGCGTGAACACGAACAATACGATGGCCGACGCACCGATGGAATTGCAGTCGGTGGCGACCACGTTGCGCGATCGGACCGGCCGGCGTTACGATCCGACGGAAACGTTGCTGGTCGTTCTGAATCGTCTGGATCGTGTGTTCGCCGATCTGCGGAATCACCCCGAGACGGTTGCAGCCCGGGCCGACGTGTTGTGTTGGCAGCGAGGCCGGCGTCTGGCGTATCGGCAAGGCGACCGGCTGATCGAGGGTCGGTGTGCGGGAATCGCGTCCGACGGGGCGTTGTTGCTCGAAACGTCGTCGGGCGTCACGCCGATTTACACTGGAACGCCGGTCGACTTCGAGTCATAATGACACGGATGGGAAAGTGCTATTTCGTTTCCGACTTGCATCTGTTCGCCAACCGTTCCGAGGCGCACCGTTACTTGGAGGAGATCGCCAAGGCGGCGTCGCATGCGGAGATGTTCGTGCTCGGCGGCGACACGTTTGACTTTCATTGGTCCAAGTTTCCGATCTTGAAGGCGGTCGATCGGGCGTGTCAGTGGCTGCGCCAGTTGGCCGCCTCGTGTCCGGACTGTCATTTTCACGTTGTCTTGGGCAATCACGACTACCATCAGGCGTTCATCGACCGGCTGATGGAGTTGGACCAACAGGTGTCGAACCTGTCGTGGCATCGCTATTACGTTCGGATCGGTTCGAGCGTGTTTTTGCACGGCGACGTGGCCCAACGCAAGATGAACGCCCGGCGGTTGGCCGAGTCGCGCGAGAAATGGCTCGATCGCCGGCGTCGCGGTCCGCTGGCCAGCCTGTTGTACGACGTGGCCGTGGCGACGCGCATGCACAAGCCGGTGCCGTATCTGCTGTTTTCCCGTCGGATCGTGGCGCGGCGCATCTTCCGCTATCTGGAGAGCATCGGACAGGGGCCAGCCGCGGGCGTGCGCGACGTGTATTTCGGCCACACCCACAAACGATTGTCGAACTACGGCTACCACGGAATGCGATTCCACAACGGCGGTGCGCCGATCAAAGGCCTCAAGTTCCGCATCGTCGAGGCCCGACGTTTTCGACCTTCGTAGGAACACCGTGGCCACCCGTCTTACAGCAGCGGGCTGAACAGCTTGGCCAGATTCACCTTGAGCCGGCCTGCCAGCGTTTTCGTCGGCCAATCGTCGGCCGTGGCCAGATCGGAATGGTCCAAGTAGCCTTGTTGCAGGCGGCGCATCTCGTCGACCGCCTTGGCGGCGTGGACGAACAAATTCAACTCGAAGTTCAGATCGAACGAACGGATGTCGTAATTGGCCGAGCCGAACATCGCCAACTCGTCGTCGATCGTCAGCGTTTTGGCGTGCAACATGCCGTCGCGGAACAGATAGATGTTCACGCCGAATCGGCTCAGGTATTCGCAATAAAAAGCGCCGGCCGCCTGGACGATCCGATGATCGCAGCGGCGTGGAATCGCCAGCTCGACCTGCACGCCGCGCTGGGCGGCCAATCGCAGCGCCAGCAGCATCGCCTCGTTCGGGATGAAATACGGCGACGTGATGACCACGCGACGCTGCGCCAGAAAGATCGCCTTGACGACCAGATCCTGGAAAAGTTCCGTCGGCTGGTCGGGCCCGGTCGGGACCACTTGGACCGCGATCGGTCCGTCCGCCTCGCACGGCGGAAACAGCGAGGCGTCGTCCAGCAACTCGCCGGATTCGTAGAACCAGTCTTCCAAGAAAATGCTTTGAAGCTGATCGACGGCCGGGCCGGTGATCCGAGCCATGATGTCGTGCCAGACGCCGGCGCGTTTGTGGCCGTAGCTGGCCTCGACGATGTTTTGCGAACCGGTGAAGGCCACTGTGCCGTCGATCACGGCCAGTTTGCGGTGGTTGCGCAGGTCGAGCCGTTTGAACGGGATTCGCCAAAGATTGGCTGGCAGAACCGGAAACACTCGGATGCCTTGCTGACGCATCGCGGGGGCCAACGTCCGAAACAACCGGCGCGAACCGACCGCATCGGCCAACACGCGGCAGGCCACGCCGCGACCGGCCGCCCGCCCGAGCGCTTCGGCCACGCGACGCCCGACCGCGTCGTCTTGGAAAATATAAAACAGCAGATGAACGTGGCGTTTCGCAGCGTCGATCTCCGCGACGAGTTGGTCGATCGCCTCGTCGGTATTGGTCGTCAAGGAAATGGCGTTGCCCGGCACCACGGGCAGGCCGCCGACGTCGCCGGTCAGATGGACCAACACCTTGCAGTCCTCGGTCTGCGCGGCGTCCATGACGCGGCGAGCGGCCATTCGTCCGTACTGCGACGATTCCAACTGGGACCGCCGACGTTGCCGACGCGCCAAACGACGGCGTCCGAGCCGGTTTTCACCGATCAGCAGATACAACCCCAGACCGATCCAGGGCTCGAAAAACACGATGCTCAGCCACGCCAGGCACGTGGTCGGCTTTTCCTTGCGCAACACAATGACCGGCAGCATCGTCAGACGAATGATCCATTCGCCTGCGGCCAGCAGTTGCGTCCAGAACAGTACGTTCGATGGGTCCAAGGGAGACGGTCTGACTATCTGCGTAGGATTTTTTTCGGAAGGCTCCGAAGGCCGTCGATCTTCTGGGCCGGCGTCGGTTGCATGGGTCCTCGAATCTCGGGAGGCACTTCCGGCACGATCATCGTGATGACCAACGGCAAGTTGAAATCATCGACCAGACGGGCCAACTGCGGCTCTCCGGCTTTCACCGTCGAGGAGGAACGCGGCGGGTCGCTGGCCACAGCGTGACTCAGTGTGCAAGCCGCAATGATCGCCAATGGCAGCCCCTTGCGAATCATGGTGTGATTATGCTCCATTGCGAGTTTTTTGAAAAGTGGGTTTTCTTGTCCGTGGCGAAGGAATCCGGGCGGTGAGACAAGACGCCCCGTCGCGGAGACGCTCGTCCATCGTCGGGATGTTTTCGACCGCAGGGAAAAATTCTTTCGCTCGACGAGACGGCCGCCGTTGCGATCCGAGAAAAGCGTTTCGATGCACTAAATAAAACCGCAGAAAACCGAAAATAGCTCCGGCACGAAGCCTATGCAATTGCCGGTGGTCTTCGCCCGTCGCCACTTTCGCTAGAGTGTGGACCTATTTAGGCATCCGTGATCTTGAAAAGTCGCACGTCGCGCAACCAACGAGCCGCTTGCCAATCGATTCCAACGCCTTGCCGGGGTCGAAGTTCAACCCTGGGGCCTTGGAACCGCCGACAAGCGGCTCGCGGCTTCATTTCAAATGTAGTCTATAATCCGCACCGAAGCGGCGGATGTTTTTGAAATCCCGCCAAAAGCGGGGTTTTGGCTACTTCTGAACCATGTCCTTCAGGCTTCGCAACGCACGGACCTTCACCTTGTTGTAGGCCGGCTTGGCGGGACGATCTTGCAGCTCGCCGGTGAAGGGGTTTTTGACGCCCTTCTGAGCCGGACGGGCCGGGACCTTCTTCTTCTCGACCTTCAACAGACCCGGCAGCGTGAACACGCCGGCGCCACGATTGCCCAAGCTCTTGCGGATTTCCTCGGTCAACGCCTCGAGAACGGCGGCCACCTGCTTCTTGGTCAGGTCGGTCGCGGCGGCGATGCTCTGCAAAATCTCGGTCTTCGTGGGTGCTTTTTTGGCGGCTTTGGCCATAATCGAATTCCCTCCTTGAGAGGATCTTGGGGTGGAAAGTTTGTCCATCCGACAATGCGGACTTGATGATTAAAGTCTGTTCATCGAAAAAAGCAACCCGAAAAATGGCGAATTTCCCCCAAAATTCGCAAAATTTTTCGGTCGAGAGGCCGAATTTCCCCAGTTTTCGGCCGTTTCCGTCCTTGTGGACTTTGTTTCCCCTCGGAATCGTGGCGATTTCCGGGATCCTGAGGACCTATCCAAAAACCACCGGTTGGGTCTCGCACGGCCGACAAATAGGGAAGCGTCGAACGGTTTTGGAATCGGCCCTAACGTACACGGACATTGAAATCCGGCAACCGAGTCGCCACAATCGTGGATAGGGGGCGATTTTTGTCCACCACGAAGACCGTGTTGGATCGTTCCCATCGAGACGCTTCCAACCCACCAAAAAAGACCGCCCACCATGCAGCGACGAATCCTTGCTTGCTCCGCCGTGTTGTTCCTGCTGGGCGCGGTGGTCCTCTGGCTGTGGTGGCCGCAGGCCGAAGTCTCTCTGGCCTGCTGTTGGCGGGGCGGCGCCATCTTGGCCGCCGCTTGGCTGGCCTATAACGATGTGCAGCGGCTGCCTAACTGGCTGGTGCTGACGCTGCCGGTGACGCTAATCCTATTGATTCGTTGGCCGCGGATCCTGTGGATGCTGATTCCCGCACTGATCGGCTTGGCGGTTGTCCGCCGAATTCTGTCGCCGGCGTGTACGGGCAAGAAGTGAAACGGCGCAATTTGGGTAATCGGCAAAAACCCTAGCGAACCTGACGGTTGTATCGGTAAATCCTGTTTTTTTGCCGTCGAACTGGGCTCGCTTACCCTTCTCTAATTGAATTCTTCGCATCCCGGCACCGAGATTTAGAGTAAGGTGGTCGCTGGAGGCAAAGTTTTTCGATTTTTTCGGATCTACGCAAGAACCGGATTATATCGAAAAACGCGGAGGAAGCGACGTTTCACACATTTTCTAGTCAGCATCTCTTAGGGGGGATTGTGATGAACCGACGCATCCAGCCTTGGATGGTCTGCGCGCTGGCCGGCGCATTGGCCTGCGTGGTCACGACCGCACAAGGTCAGCAACCGACGCAGTCTTCGCGGTACGCGGAGACGGGCTACACGACGGCCGGCGACGGCTATCAGATGCCGAACGTCCAGGAACGATTCGTTTCCGACGGGGCCGTGGTCGACGACACCGGCTTGGCCAAACGCGTGGCCGAGCTTGAAGCGGCGTTGAAAAAGATCGACGACAAGGCGAAAGAGGACAAGAAGAAAGCCGACGGCGCGATGACCGCCACGGTCGGCGGACGCATCCACATCGACACCGCCACCTTCCAGCAAGACGCCACCGATCGCGCCCGCTACAACGAGCAAGACGGCACTGAGTTCCGCACCGCGCGCATCGCCGTTTACGGCGGCGGCTTCAACGTGATCAAGTATCAGATCGAATACGACTTTGCCAGCGTGGCCAGCACCAGCACGTTCGACGGCGTTGCAGAGACCGTCACCACGAAAAGCCGGCTCCGCTGCAAAGACACGTACATCATGATTACGAGTCTGCCGCTGATCCAGAACGTCGAAGTCGGCCACTTCAAGGAGCCGTACAGCTTGGACGAGTTGACCAGCGACAACTACATCACCTTCATGGAACGCAACATCACCAGCGAGGTGTTGGCTCCCAAGCGTCATTTCGGCATCATGGCCTTCGGCAACTCCGAGGACGAGCGGATGACCGCCTCGATCGGCGCGTTCGATGAATACGACGACGACGGCAACGTCGTTCAGGCCGACAATCTCGGCGGCGCATTGACGATGCGGGCCACGTATCTGCCCTGGTATGACGAGGCCACCGAAGGACGCGGGCTGATTCACACGGGCGTGTCGTACAGCTTCCGCGATCCTTACAAGGACCAGTGGACGTTGAAAAATCGGCCCGACTCGCATCTGGCCAAGGAGAGCTCGCTGACCTTGCTCGACGTCGACGAACGCGACGAGATCGGCACGGAGTTGGCGATGGTCTACGGTCCGTTGTCGCTCCAATCGGAATACTACGTCAGCTACATCGATCGCTCGGCCCATGAGGATTGCATGGCCCAAGGCGCGTACGCCTACGTGAGCTACTTCCTGACCGGCGAGAATCGTCCGTACGATCGCGCGAAAGGCGTGTTCGGACGCGTCAAGCCGTATGAAAACTTCTTCCGCGTTCGCGATCAAAGCCAAAACGTCTACACCGGCCGCGGCGCTTGGGAATTGAAATATCGGTATTCTTGGTTCGACGGCTACGACCGCGGCGACCTGGGTTGGCAAACCACCCACGACCAGACGTTCGGCGTGAACTGGTATCTGAATCCTTACACCCGGTTGATGGCCGAATACGTTCATTGCGGCATCAATCAGAACAAAGGCGCCGGCCCCGGCAGCCTGGACATCTATCAGATGCGGTTCCAGATCGACTTCTAACCGAGACAAAATAGATCGAGGAGAATATCAAAATGAGGATGCTTTTGTTATCCGCGGCCCTTGCCGGGCTGCTGGGCTCGTCGGTCCTGGCGGCCGACGCCGGCCGGACGCCCGCTGCGTGCGCCGAGTGCGCCAGCGTCGAAACGCACGGCAGCTCGCACTGCTGCGCCCATTGCGGACACGCCGGCCCTTGCGAGAAATATTGCCAAATCGTCTGTGAGACGAAGGACGTCAAGAAGACCGTCTGGGTCGTCCAATGCGAGGAGTTCTGCACCACGTTGCCGCGACTGGCGCATCGCGATGACTGCGACGGCCAAGATTGCCAATCGTGCAAGGCGGAAGGTTGCGGCAAGGACCGTTGCGATCCCTGCGCCGTGGAGAACGCCAAGAAGTTCGTCGCGCCGAAGTGCGGCAAGGTGCGCGAGAAAAAGACCTTGCAGAAAAAAGAGGTCGTCTGCAAGGTGCCCAGCTACAAGTGCGTCGTGACCTACTGCTGCCCGCAGTGCGGCGGCGGTGGTCAAGAGACGTCCGCGCCGGCGACGCCCGCTCGTCCGGCCGCGCCGATGCCCGCGCCAAAACCGCCCAAGGCGACCTGACTCGCCGCAATCGCACGGATGCGATTCGGTGATGACTCCCAAAAACCGGGATGACGGCCAGACCGTTGTTCCGGTTTTTTCGTTGAATCGATCCTGCAATCGTCCGACGCTACTGCCGCGAATCGGGAAGCCGGCCGAGCGCTTCCAACAGGGCGTGCAAAATAGTCAGCGGATGCGGCGGGCAGCCCGGCACGAACACGTTGACCGGCAGCAGTCCCGCCACGCCGTTGTGCGTTTCCGGGCGATCGGCGTAGAGTCCGCCGGAGATCGCGCACGCACCCACGGCGATCACCAGCTTCGGCCACGCCACGGCGTCGTAGGTTTTTTGGACCGCGAGCCGCATGTTTTCCGTCACCGGGCCGGTCACCAGCAATCCGTCGGCATGGCGGGGCGACGCGACCATCTGGATGCCGAACCGTCCGAGGTCCCACGCCACGGTGCCCAACACGTTCACGTCGGCCTCGCAGGCGCTGCAGCCGCCGGCGCTGACCTGACGCAATTTCAAGGAGCGGCCGAACAGCCGTTGCGACGCCCGGTCCAACGCGGCGACCATGCGCGGCTCGGAGTCGCGCACCACCAGATCGTCGCGATGCGTCGCGGCCAGTCGATAATCGCGAGAGAATCGGATCGCCCCCGCTTCACACGCCGCCTCGCATTGCCGGCAGAACAGACATCGGCCGGTGTCGATCTGGACGCGGTTCTCGCGGAAACCAATCGCGCCGACGGGACAAACGGTCGCGCATTTCTTGCACCGTCCGCCGCATTGCGCCGGATCGACGCTCGGCCGGCCCGCAAATCGCTCGGGCAATTCCGGCTCGGGGCCGTCGGGATACCGCATCGTGCGGCGGCCTTGTTTCCATCGGGTCAGCAACAGCTCAAACATCCGAAAACCTCGTCGGCGTCAAAGGTCATGCCCGCAATACGAAAGATTGAAACTCTTGTTGCACAGCGGAAAATCGGAAATCGGTTGGCCGCGCATCGCCATGGCCAGCCCGAACCAATTATGAAACGAAGGATCGACCACTTGGTAGGCGGCCAGCCGACCGTCGTCGCCCATCAACGCGACGTGGCAAATGTCGCCGCGCCACCCTTCGACCATTGCGACCACGCCCAACCCGGCGCCCGGCGAACCGACCTCGGCTTGCACCGGACCGGCCGGCAGCGAATCGAGCTGCTCGTCGAGAAACGCCAGCGATCGCTGCACCTCAAGCCATCGGACGTTCGCCCGGGCGAACACGTCGCCGGTGTGCCACGTGGAGACGGGAATGTGGGTGAATCGGTAGACGCCGTAAGGGAAATCGCGTCGCACGTCGCGCGGGTCGCCGCACGCCCGGGCCGCGACGCCGACCAGCCCCAACCGTTCGCACAACTCCGGCGACACAAGGCCGACGCCGTCGAATCGGGCCATCGCCGACGTCGAGTTCCAAAGCAATTCGAGGGCGCCGTGCGCGTCGGAGGCGATCGCTTTCAGACGGTGGCGAATCTGCTCGACC
Source organism: Thermoguttaceae bacterium (assembly GCA_039698075.1). Classification (GTDB taxonomy): domain Bacteria; phylum Planctomycetota; class Planctomycetia; order Pirellulales; family Thermoguttaceae; genus JAJFVC01. The sequence continues at coordinate 15,823 of JBDKTJ010000187.1, forward strand.
ATCGAAGGGTCCGCGTCCCAAGCGACGCCGCCGGGACGGATCAGGCCGCGACTGAAACGATTGCCGCAGAGCAGGGCCGTGAGGTTCAACACGTCGCCGCGGATGCGGCCGCAGTAGGACATGGTGGGCAGGAATCCGACGTCGCCGGCCAGCGCGCCCAAGTCGCCCACATGGTTGGCCACACGCTCCAATTCGAGCGCGATGCCGCGCAGAAATTGTCCCCGGGCGGGCACCCGTCCGCCGCCGAGCGATTCGATCGCACGGCAATACGCGACGGCATGGCCCGCGGTGCTGTCGCCGGCCAGCGTTTCGGCGCAATGGATCATCCGGCGATCGGGACCGTCGCGCATCATCCGTTCGACGCCGCGGTGTTGATAGCCCAAGGAAATTTCCAGATGATGGACCGTCTCGCCGTGGCACTGGAACCGAAAATGGCCCGGCTCGATCACGCCGGCGTGAACCGGCCCGACCGCCACCTCGTGGACCTCCTCGCCCGACATCTCAAAAAAGTCCATTGCGCCGCAGACGGCCGTCTCGGGCGTCGGAAATCGAACCGGCTTCAGCCACGGATGGCCGTGCGGCTCGACGCGCCATTGCTCGAATATTTCCCGCTCGAACAGATGGGCTTGCGGGCAGTCGGGCGTGATCGCCGGGAACCGATCGGCCACGTCCGTCGACAGGACCGTCAACTCGCCGCGCTCGGCCCAAGCCATCACGGCCACGAGCCGCAGCGAGCCGCCGCCGGTTGGCGAAGGAAATCCGAACAGGGCCGACAGCCGACCGCCGGCCGCGACGCCTTCGATCACGTCGCGACGAAAGGGTTCGATTTCGACCACCGGGCAGTCCGACAGCGAAAATGCGTGTCCATTGTGAATCGACCGTGCGGCTTCCATGTCAGTTGGCTCCCAAGGCAACGGCGGCTCGATGCAACAGATCGGCGAGCGGCGGAGGCACGTACACTCCAAGCAGGAACACCAACGCGCCCAGCGACGCAATCGGCGCGATCGCCCAAAACGGTTCCCGCCGAGTCGATCGGACCGCCGGCTCGTCCGGGTTTGGCGCCGCGCCGGGCGGCAGTCCGTAGCTCATGCGAAGGCAGATGGCGGCCATGCCGACGAACACGACGGCCAGCGCGGTCACGTAAGCGGCGGCCACCCACGGACGACCGGCGTCGAACATGCCCTTCAGGATCGTCAGCTCGCTCAAAAACAGTCCGAACGGCGGCGAGCCGACGATGGCCAGAAAGCCGGCCATCCAAAGCACGCCGGTGATGGGCGAACACCGCAACACGCCGCGGACGCGGACCGTCGATTTCGTGCGATACAACGCCAGGATGTTGCCGGCCGCGAGGAACAGCATCGCTTTGGTCAGCGAATGGTTCACGGCGTGAAGCATCGCGCCGAAGGCCGCCGCGCCGCCGACGCCGATCCCCAGCGACAGGATGCCCATGTGCTCGACGCTCGAATAGGCCAACATGCGTTTGAAGTCGGCTTGGCCCACGATGAACACGGCGGCCACGGCCATCGAAAGCAGTCCGAACCCGATCAGCAGATCGGAGCTGAAATCGGCCAATCCCGCGGCGGCCAACAAGCCGTGCGTGCGGAGGATGGTCAAAAACGCGCAGTTCAGCAACGCGCCGGACAGCAGCGCCGAGACGACCGACGGGGCCTCGCTGTGGGCGTCGGGCAGCCAGGTGTGCAGCGGCGCTAGGCCCATTTTTGTGCCGTATCCGACCAGAAAGAACAGAAACGCGGCCTGGAGCCAACGCGGGTTCAGCGAATCGGCGTGCGCGGTCAGGTCGGCGATGGTCAGATGGATCGCCGTTTGACCGCCCGAGCGCGCCGCCACGGCGACGAAGAAATTGCCCAACAGCGCCAATGCGATGCCGACCGAGCAGATCAATAGATATTTCCACGTGGCTTCGAGCGACCGATGATGGCGATGGAAATAGATCAGCGGGGCGCTGACCAACGTGGTCGCCTCGACGCCGACCCACATCAGCCCGAGATGTTGACTTACGGCGACCAGCGACATCGTGGCCAAAAACAGCAGCAAGCAGCCGGTGAAGACGGCTTCGGGGAAGTTTTGGAACGGCAGTTCCTCATCGTCCTCGCCGCCCGGTGCGACGTGGCTTTCCTGGGCGAGATATCCGACGCCGTAGACGGCGGCCGCGAGGAACAGCGCGCTGGTGATGCTCAAAAACAGCAGCGACGCGGGATCCACCGCGATCCAACCGTCGGCGATCGGCGGCGGTGCGTCTCGCCAACACGCGACGACGGCGGCCAAATGCGCCGCGGCGGACGCAAGCAACAACGCGCGACGCGGCCCATTGCGGCGAAGTCCAAAGGCCGCCAGTCCCGCAAGCGTCGGAATCAACAACAAGGCCCAAATCATGCGATCAGTCTTTCAAGGCCGAGAGACGGTCCGTGTCGATGTGATCGAACTCCCGGCTAATGTGGTGAATGGCGATTCCCATGACGAACACCGCCACGAAAACATCCAACAAGACGCCCATTTCGACCAGCAGCGGTTCTTGGACGGCGAACGCCAGGCCGAACGCGTAGATGCCGTTTTCCATGGCCAGATAGCCGACCGTTTGCATCACGGCCTTTCGGCGTCCGACGATCAGCAGCAAGCCGATCAGAACGGTGAACAGGGCCGTCGCCACCAAAAACCTGGCGCCGTCGGCGTCGGCCATCGGCAATCGATCGGCCACGTGCAGGGCGACGCCCAACAGTCCGAGCCCCAGCAGCAGCGACGTGGTGAAGCCGACGATCGGTTCGACTTCGGTCTGCACGCCGGCCTCGCGGACGGCCCTTCGCAAAAGCCACGGCAGCAGTCCGGCCTTGATGGCCATGCTGGCCGCGGCCAACAGGGGCAGCCGAAGTCCGATGGGGTGCGGTTGAACCAGCAGCGACACGACGCTTAGCAGCACGGCCTGCAGCGCGACGGTGCGGATGCAGGCGTTGATGCGGCTCGAGCCCAGCAGATGCAGGTTCGCCAGAATCAACGACACCAAGATCAGTTCGAGCCAGAGGTTCATGATTGCCTCGTCACCAGAACCAGGGCCAAAATGGACAACACCGAGGCCGCGACCAGAAATTGCGGCACTCGAACCAGTCGGAGCCGGGCGATCGTCGATTCGATCACGCCGACCATCGCGGCCAACGCAAACAATCCGGCCACGCCGACGGCCAGATCGACGCACCACCAGCCGCTTCGCACCGGGACGAGCAGGCCGACGACCAGCGCGCCGAGCGTCCAGAGCTTCAACGACGCCGCGTATTGAATCATCGCCAGATCCGGTCCGCCGTGATCCAGCACCATGGCTTCGTGGATCATGGTCAGTTCCAGGTGGGTGTTGGGATCGTCGACCGGGATCCTCGCGTTTTCGGCCAGAAAGACGATGATCAGCGCCGCGGCGACCAGCAGCCAGGCCGGTCCGACCGTGGAAGTCATCGCCGCCCAGGTGACCGACGCGTAGGCCGCGGAAAGCGAAAACTGACCGGACGGCACGCTCAAGGCCGCCAGTCCGAGCAACAGGGCCGGCTCGGCCAACGCCGAAAAGAACGCCTCGCGGCTGGCGCCCATGCCCTCGAAACTCGAGCCGGTGTCGAGCGCCGCCAGGATCGTCACGAAACGCATCAGTCCGAACAAATAGGCCATCAGCAGGAAATCGCCGGAAAACGCCATCAGGCCCGGCACTCCGCCCAGCGGGACGATCAGCAGCGCGGCCACGACGCAGGCCAATCCGACGACCGGCCCGACCACGATCAGCCCGGTGGTTGTCCGGCTGTACACCGTGCCGCGTTGCAGCAATTTCCAGAGGTCGCGATAGGCTTGCAGCAGCGGCGAGCCGCGACGGCCGGCGACCCACGCCTTGACGCGGTTGATGATGCCCGGCAACAGCGGCGCCAGCGCCAAGGCGAGCACGACGTGAACGATCGAAGCAAGGACGGCCATGAGTGAACCGCGGGGGTTAATGGAGTTTCCAGATCAACAGAGCGAGCATGGTCAGGGCGATGTAAAGCACATAAATCTGAATGCGGCCCTCTTGAAGCCATCGCAGTTTGGACGCCGCCCAGCCGACGCCCCAAAACAGCGGCTCGTACACGCGGCGTCGGAACCAGTCGGGCGCGTGCGTGTGCAAGGCGGCGTGACGCGGGAACAAACCTTGCGGCGGATGGATGTCGTCGCGCGGCTGGAGCAGCACGCGAAACAGCAGCACCAACGGTCTTGCGAACGACGACGCGGTGTATTGCATCCGAGGCGTCGGCGCGACGTAACCGCAGTCCCACGTGACGCCGGATTCGACGCGGCGACCACGCAACAGCAGCTTGCGACCGGCGGCGACCACCACGACGAGACCGATCAGCGTGCAACAGCCAAACAAGACGCCGACCAGCGGTCCGGTGGCCACGCGCCCCGGGCAAGCGACGAACGACGGGGCAGGGGGGAGGCTGTTTTCGGTTTCGCCCCATCGAGCGCCCGACGCGATGGTGGCCACGGCGGGCCGCAGCGCCGTCGGCCAGATCGGCGCGGCCATCGCGATCAAAAAGCACAGGGCGGCCAGCCCGTTCATCGACCATCGCATGGCGGCGCCGGACTCGTGGGCCTCGGCGGCCTCGCGGCTGCGGGGTTCCCCGAGGAACGTGATTCCAAACGCTTTGGTGAAGCACGCGGCGGCCAATCCGCCGATCAGGGCCAGGCCGCCGAGGACCGACACGCCCAACAGCACGCCCGACGAATTGCCCAGTCCCGACGCCGCGCCCAGATAGATCAAAAACTCGCTGACGAACCCGTTCAGCGGCGGCAGGCCGGAAATGGCCGCGGCGCCGATCAAGAAACTCGCGCCGGTCGAGGGCATGCGACGCCACAGCCCGCCCAACCGGTCGAGTTCGCCGGTGCCGGTGGCGTGCAACACGGAGCCGGCCCCGAGGAACAGCAGGCTTTTGAATACGGCATGGTTGACGACGTGGAGCAGGCTGCCGGTCAGTCCGAGGGTGGCCATGACCGGATTGCCGCTGCAGACGCCCAGCACTCCGACGCCGAGTCCCATGGCGATGATGCCGACGTTTTCGACGCTGTGGTACGCCAGCAGCCGCTTGAGGTCATGTTGGGCCAAGGCGTAGAGCACGCCCAAGACGCCCGAGGCGACGCCGACGGCCACCAGCGTCCATCCCCACCAAGGCTCAGGCGGTCCGATGAGCGAGAGCATACGCATCAGCCCGTAGATGCCGGTCTTGATCATGACGCCGCTCATCACGGCGGACACGTGCGACGGCGCGGCCGGATGGGCTTCCGGCAGCCAGACGTGCATCGGGACCAGACCGGCCTTCGTGCCAAAGCCGATCAGGGCCAGCACGAAAAACAGCCCGGGCGATGCCGCGGACGTCGAGAGCCGATCGAAATCGAGCGAGCCGGCCTCCCGGCCCAGTAAGACGAACATCGCTAGCAGAAAAGCCGTGCCCAGGTGCATGGCCACCAGATACGTCCAGCCCGCACGGCGAACGTCTTCCCGCCCGCCGTCTTGCATCACCAGGAAGAACGAGAACAGCGACATGAGTTCCCAACTGACCAGAAACAGCACGCCGTTCCGCGCGACGACGACCAGCAACATGCTGGCGGTCAGCAGATTGTAGAAGAACCACGAGGGCCCGAGATTTTTGCGGTCCGTGCGGCCTTGCAGATATTGGCTTCCGTAGAGGGACGCGAACATCGTGACCACCGCGATCGTGGCGGCGAAGACCGCCGAAAGCGCGTCGAGTTCCATGTTGGCCGAGGCGTAGGGCACCGACCACGCCATTCGCAGCGATTGCGTTCGTCCGGTGATCAGTACGTCGAGCGACGAGACCAAGGCCGCGGCTCCGCCCGCCCAAGCGCCGGCCGCGCCCGTCCAACAGGCAAGTTTCGGACTGCGGCCGACGAAAAGCGCCGCGAGACTTCCGGCCAGCAGCAACGCCAGCGCCGTCCATAAACCAATCATAGCGAAAGAATTTTCCATGGAGACCCGAGAGGGATGCGGGCCGCGCGGCTATGCGACGGCCGGTGGTTGGGGCTGGTCGCCGCGTTCGTGATGGTGTGGATCCGTTGGAGAGGGCGGGGATGAAGGAGGGATGCTTTGATCGACGGCTTGGCTGGCGGCGAAAATCTGCTCGCGCGACCGTTGTTCGGCAATGGCCTCCATGAAAACCGGTTGCCGCAGTGCAAAACCCAGCCGCGACAGCAAATGCAGGTGCGCCCGAACCGTGGGGCTGACAATCGTAAACAACGTGTGGACCGGCTGGCCGTCCAACGCTCCGAACTCGATCGGTTGTTCGAGAAAACAAAGCGTGATCATCGGACGGACGATGTGCATGACGATCGGATTGCGGACGTGCGGGACGGCGATGCCGCTGCCCAGGGCCGTCGAGCCGAGCGATTCGCGGGCCAAAAGCACCTGATAGAGGAACTGTCGATCCACTTCGTCCGGCAAGGGCATGACGTCGACCAACGCTTTCAGCGCGGCGGGCTTGTCCGAACCGCCGAGTCGGTAGTGGACGCCGCCGGTCCGCAGGGCGTCGGTCAACGTGACGACGTGGCCGCCGCCGTCCGGTTCGGCAAAAATGTCGGCCGAGACGTTCAGCCGTTGGGAGGTCGCCCATTCGAGCAACTCCGCGCGGTTGAATCGGTACTGTTCATGAATGCGGTAGGCCGGCAGTTTGCCTTGCTTCACCCAACGGTAGATGGTTTTTTCGGAGACCTTCAGCAGTTGGGCCGAGTCGCGGACACTCAAATCCATCGCAAGTTGCGGCGTCGCAGCCGTCCTTCTCGTTGGACAAATGGTGACAAGATGGCGAAGATAGACCAACTTGTCCACGACGGCAAGGGCAAATTGCAGGTCCACCGGCCCGTGGTTCGTGCGAGAAGCCAGTCTACTGGGGGGAGGTTGACGTTAATCAGGGGGATGATTACCATACATTACGATTGTTTGCCTCCAAACACCACCGAGTCCTTGTTGCGGTTGTTTTCATTGATGTCTGCCCCCTACACGATCGTCATTGGCCTGGAAGTCCACGTTCAGTTGCTGACCGAAAGCAAGATGTTTTGCGGTTGCAGCACGAAGTTTGGACAGCCGCCGAACACGCAGACCTGCCCGGTGTGCATCGGAATGCCGGGGTCGCTGCCGGTGATGAACCGCCGCGCGTTCGAGCTGGCGATGAAAGCGGCCGTGGCGTTGCATTGCGAAATCCCGAAGTTCACCAAATGGGACCGCAAAAACTACTATTATCCCGATCTGCCGAAGGGCTATCAAATCAGCCAGTTCGACCTGCCGATGAGCCGCGACGGGTGGCTTGAGATTGCCAACGAGGATTCCAATTCCTCGAAAAAACGCATCCGCATTCTCAGGGCGCATCTCGAGGAGGACGCGGGCAAGAGCATGCACGACGAGGTGGCGGGCAAGGCCGACAGCCGCATCGACTTGAATCGGACCGGCACGCCGCTGTTGGAGATCGTCAGCCAGCCCGACTTGCGTTCGCCCGCCGAAGCTAAGGCCTATTTGACCGAACTAAAGTTGCTGCTGAACTATTTGGGCGTCTCGGACTGCAACATGCAAGAGGGCAGTCTGCGCGTGGACGCCAACATCAACTTGCACGTCGACACGCCGAAGGGCGTCGTGGCCACACCGATCGTCGAAGTCAAGAATATGAACAGTTTTCGCGCGGTCGAGCGGGCGATGGATTTCGAGGCCGAACGCCAATGGCGCGAGTGGCAAGAGACGGGCCATCGGTTGGGCGACGTGCCGAAGTCGACCCGCGGTTGGGATGAAGGCTCGCAGACCACCCACGAACAACGATCGAAAGAAGAGTCGAGCGATTATCGCTACTTCCCCGATCCCGATCTGATGCCGGTCACCGTGACCGAGGCCGAGGTGGAGCAAGTGCGGGCCTCGTTGGGCGAATTGCCCGCCGCGCTGCGCGTCCGACTCGAACAAACCTACGGCATCACCCCGTACGACAGCGACGTGCTGGTCAATCAGGGCCGGGCGCTGGTGGACTATTACACCGAGCTGGCCGAGGCGTGCGGCGACGGCAAGGTGGCGAGCAATTGGGTCCAGCAGGACGTGTTGCGATGGCTCGGCGAGCGGCAGCTTGGCGTCGAACAATATCCGGTCCGGCCTAACGCGCTGGCCGAGTTGATCGGCAAGGTGCGCGCCGGCGCGTTTGAAACCAGCCGCGGCCGCGAGGTGTTGGCCGTGATGGTCGATCGCGGCCAATCGCTGGCCGACGCCATCGCCGCGCTGGGCATCGAAACGGTCGACGATTCGGCCCTGGTGGCGTTGTGCCAAAAACTGCTCGACGCCAATCCGAAGGTCGTCGCGGAGGTGCGCGAAGGAAAGCTGAAGGGCGTCGGCGCCCTGATCGGACAGGCGAAAAAGGCGAATCCAAACGTCAACGCCAACCGCGTCCGCGAGCTATGCTTGGAGATGATCGAGAAGATCGGAAAATAGGGGCTTTTTCCGTCCAATGTCCATCATCACTCTGACGACCGATTTTGGGGCGGGCAATCGCTATGTCGCGGCGATGAAGGGCGTGATCTTGTCGATCTGCCCGGACGCCACGCTGGTGGACATTTCCCACGACGTGCCGCCGCAAGACATCCGCCGCGCGGCGCTGTTGTTGGACGACGCGGCCGACTGGTTCCCGCCTGAAACGATCCACGTCGCCGTGGTCGATCCGGGCGTGGGCACCGATCGGGCGTTGATTTACGCCAGGATCGGCCGACAGCATTTTCTTGCGCCCGACAACGGATTGCTCAGCCGCCGGATCGCGCGAACGCCGCCCTCGAAAGTGATTCGCTTGAGCGAGCCGGCTTACTGGTTGCCGCACGTGTCGACCACCTTCCACGGCCGCGATATTTTGGCGCCCGTGGCGGCGCATTTGGCCATGGGGCTGGACCCCGACCGGCTTGGAACTCCCTGGACAAGACTCATGCGAATGGATTGGCCCGAGCCGCGTTCCAGCCGATCGCGGATCGACGGCGCGGTGATCGAGGTCGATTCGTTCGGCAACTTGATCACGAACATCACGGCGGACATGCTCGCCGATCGGGCGACGGACCGCCGTGCGTGCATCGTGTTCAACATCTATGAGACCTGGGGCATCTACCGCGCCTACGCCGATCAGCCCAGCGGCACGCTGATCGCGTTGGTCGGCTCCGGCGGACGGTTGGAGTTGGCCATCGTCGGCGACAACGCCGCTCGACGCTTGGGCATCGACGTCGGCGCCCCGGTCGCCATCGCGTGGGAATAAAGTCTGAAATTGCCTTGTTTTGGCGGCGATTTCTCCGATTTCGCTAATTTTATTTCTTGATATCGAACCGAATGGAAAAAATGTCCAATCACGATTTGCTCGAGTGGGATCGCACGCTGGTCTGGCACGGATTTACGCAGATGGCCGAATACGAGCCGTTTGTCATCGAACGCGCGGAAGGCTGCGAACTGATCGACCTCGACGGCCGACGCTATTTGGACGGCGTCAGCAGCCTGTGGTGCAACATCCACGGCCATCGCCATCCGCGCATCGACGCCGCCGTGCGACAACAGTTGGATCGGGTCGCCCACGTGACCAATCTGGGCGCGTCGAACCCGACGACCATTCGATTGGCCAAGCGGCTGGTCGATCTCGCGCCGACCGGTTTGCAGCACGTGTTCTTCTCGGACGATGGATCGACCGCGGTCGAAGTGGCCGTCAAAATGGCCTTGCAATATTGGCGTCAACGACGCGATCCAAAGCCGGAAAAGACCTGCTATCTGGCCCTCGGCGACGCGTATCACGGCGACACGCTGGGCAGCGTGAGCGTCGGCGGCATCGATCGGTTTCATGCCATGTTCCGGCCGTTGCTGTTTGAAACGTGCCGCGTGCCCGTGCCCGACCGCGACCGTCCGCCGACCGGCGTGTCGACCGAAAACGTCTGCCAATATTATCTGGATCAACTCGAGGGCGTTTTGGCCCAGCACCACGAACGCCTGGCCGCGATGGTGGTCGAACCGCTGGTGCAAGCGGCGGCGGGCATGATCATGCACCCGGCCGGCTATTTGCGCGGCGTGCGTGCATTGACCAAAAAATACGACGTGCTGTTGATTGTCGACGAGGTGGCCGTCGCCTTTGGACGCACGGGCCGGATGTTCGCGTGCGAGCACGAGCAGGTGTCGCCCGACTTGATGTGCCTGGCCAAAGGAATGACCGGCGGTTATCTGCCGCTGGCCGCGACGTTGGCGACCGACGAGATTTGGAACGCTTTTTTGGGCACGGCCGCCGAGGGCAAGACGTTTTATCATGGGCACACCTACGGCGGCAACCCGTTGGGCGCGGCGGCGGCGATGGCCACGCTCGACGTTTTCGACGAGGAACGCACGCTGGAGCAATTGCCGGCCAAGATCGCCCGGCTGGCGGAACATGTCGCTCGCATCGCCCGATTGCCGCACGTGGGTCGGGCGCGTCAATGCGGGATGATTGCGGCCATGGAACTGTTCGACGACGTGGCCGCCGACCGACCGTATCCGTCGTCGGAACGCCGGGCCCTGCGCGCTTGCGAACACGCCCGACGTCACGGCGTCTGGCTCCGCCCGCTGGGCGACGAGATCGTGCTGATGCCTCCGCTGGCGATCCGTCTGGAGCAGATCGATCGCATCGCCGCGGCGGCCGAGCAGGGGATTCGGGCGGCCACCGAGGCTTAGAGCTTGTTCGCTCGAAAAAGGCGAGTCGCCGACCGCGACCGGTTTTACGCCTCGGCTTCTTCGACTTCGACGATCCGATCGCCGGCGAAGAACAATTTTGTCGCGGCGAAGATGATGACGGCCGATCCGCCGAAGACGATCGACAACAGCGCCATGCCGTTGGTCAACCCGATGGTGGACTTCGCCCAGCCGAGCGTGACGGGCGCGAAGGCGCTGATGACGAACGAGATGCACAGCATCGCGCCGACGGCCGAGGCGCGATAGCGCGGCTCGATCACGTCGAACAGCGCGGCAAACAGATTCGAATCGTAGACGCCGCGGAACAGTCCGAACCCGGCCAGACCCACGTAGCACAGCCAAAGATTGCCGGTCAAGCTCATCAACGCGATAAACGGCGCCCCCAGCAGCAGGCCGAGATACTCGAACTCCATGCGGATCGTGCTGCGACGCGCGGCCAGCACGTCGGACAGCCGGCCGCCGATGATGACGCCGACCATCGCGAACAAATTGGAGTAAAACATCGAGGAGAAGCCGGCGTTGGCGAGCGAAAGGCCGTATTTTTCATGCAAAAACGTCGGCATCCACGTAAAATATCCCCATCCGGCGAAATTGAATCCGCTGAAGGCCAGACATAACGCCCAAAAGGTCGGTTTGCGGCTGACGGCCTTCAGCACCTGCCATGGCGGCGTAACGTCTTCCTTGCGATCTCCGGCGGGGCTGGCCACGTCCTTCAAACGGAACAACATGAGAACCGCCAAGGCAACGCCGATCGAGCCGAACACGTAGAAGGACATGCGCCAGCCGTAATGGTCGGCGATCCATCCGGCAATCAGCCCGCTGGCGACGATGCCGACGTAGACCGACGTTTGGTGGATCGACATGGCCAGCGCGCGGGTCTTTTCGTGATATTGGCCGATCAAGGAGTTGGCCGAGGGGTAGTAAAACGCCTCGCCGCCGCCGGTGGCCAGACTGCGACAGACCACCAGGGCGATCAGGCCGCTGCTCGCTCCGGACAGGATGGTGGCGACGCTCCACACGAGAAGACTGCACACCACGACCCATTTTCGGCGGAACATGTCGCCGATGTATCCGGCGATGGGCACCAGTGCGGCGTAGGTCCACATGAAAATAGAGGCGACCAGGCCGGCCTGGACGTCCGAGAGCTGCAATTCGCGTTGCAGCAGCGGCAGCACGACATTGTAGACCTGGCGATCGGCCTGATTGAAGCAGTACGCAAACCAAAGCAGGATAATGAGTTCCCACTTGTAGGGCACGAGTTTTCGACCTGCCACGGCGACGGCCCTCGCTGGAAGAAGTATTACAACGCCCCGGACGTGTATAATAATCGTCCGAATCCGGCGTTGTCAACCGGGTGGGCGGAGATGAAACAGCAGGATGGCGACGTTCTCGTCGCGGCGTTACAGTCCGCGTTTTTCTGGGGTAGAAATGCGAATAATCGATTGTTATACTTTGGTCATTCTGGGGGTTGACTAGTGTTTTACCTCCGTTTAGATTGAATACCGTTGGGCGTTCCCGGTGGGCTGACAGGAAGTATAACAATGACTCGCGTTGACGAGGTTGTCCGCCAGATTCGTGCGGAGCTGGCCAGCGGCCGGCATGGCAGGCCCAGCGACCGCTTCATGGCGGTTCGGCAAGTGTCGGCTCGGTACGGCGTCTCGCTGGTGACGGCGCAGCGGGTCGTCCATCGGCTGAAACAGGACGGACTGTTGATCGGCGATTCGACCAATCGGTCGCTGATCAGTCGCACGGCGGTTGAGCAAAGCGAACAAGTCGCCCCGCAAGAGACCGAGGAGGCGTCGCCGCGGCGGTTGGGGATGATTGTGACGAACATCGTCAATCCCTTTTTCAGCCGTTTGTGCCGGCATGTCCAGCACTCGGCCGCCATGCTTGGCTATCAGGTGTTGATGGCCGGAAGCCAATACGATTGCGAGAGAGAAGAGAAAGCCGTCAACAGTTTTCTGCAGATCGGGATCGATGGTTTGATCATCGTGCCCGGGTTCGATGAAGCCTGCAAACGCCTATACCGAAGACTGATCGAGAAGGGGGTTCGCCTGGTGTTGATCGGTCGGCGAATGGATGGGATGGCGACGGACTTCGTGACGGCCAACAATTTTGGCGGCGGAGCGGCCATGGCCTCGCATCTATTGGGGCTTGGATACCATTCGTTCGGTTACATCCGGTTTGGGGATCGGCTGAAGCGGGACGATCGTTTGAGCGGATTTCGCGCCGCTCTGTTGGAAGAGGACGTCGCGCTCGACGCCAAGGACATCGTCAGCGCCGAGGGCGGCACGATCGAACACGGGCGGCTGGCCATGGCGGAACTGATGCGGGGGCGGTCGAGGCCAAGGGCGGTTTTTGCGTATCACGACCTGTTGGCCATCGGCGCCCTTCAGTATTGCCAGGAAAACGGGATTTCGGTGCCCGACGAGGTGGCCATCGCCGGTTTCGATAATTTGCCGGAGGGTCGCGTGACGACGCCTTCGCTGACCACCGTCGGCTATCCGATCGAATCGATGGCCCGATTGGCCGTGCAGTGCGTCATCGAACATCGGACGCAAGGTCCTCCCTGGCGATCCGATCATCGTATTTTGCTGGAGCCGAATTTGGTGGTTCGCCGCAGCACGGATCCGACGGCGTCCGCACAAGATTCCTCCACGGTTTTGACGGGCGATTTGCATCATGAATTGTTTTAGGGCCGATCTCGAAACCGTTCGACGCTTCCCTATTTTTCGGCCGTGGGAGGCCCGACGGTGGTTTTGGGATAGGTCCTTGGTTCGGCGAGGGCGACGACAAACAGCTTGCGACGCGTTTGGTTTTCTGCGGTTGGGTTGAGAGTTGTAAAAAAACAAGTTTATTCCGACAGCATTTTAAGAATCCGACGTTTTTTCATTCAACGTGCAGCACCAGGATTCGCACAAAGGACAAGGTCATGGCGGTTAAAGAAACGGGTGTGAGCTATTACGGATTGAGTTACGTCGAACATGCGAAACGCGATTTTCAAGAGATGCTCGACCATCATTGCACCGCCGTCGTGCTGGCGCTGACCGAGTTCGACATCGATTTTTGGTTTCCCAACGTCAAGGAGATCGCGCAGGCCGCGAAGGAAATGGGCCTGACCGTGTATCTCGACACCTGGGGCATCGGCAAATGGTTCGGCGGCGAACCGCCGAGCGTGTTCTTGACGAACAGCCCGAACAATCGCCAGGTGTCGGCATTCACCGGCGAGCCGTTGGCTGCGTGTTGTTTCAATACGAACGCGTTTCGGGAGTATTTCTTCGGGATTTGCGAAAAGCTCGCGAAAGAAGTGCCCGCCGACGGGTTTTTCTGGGATGAACCGCACTACGCGCTGCCGAAGGGCTATGCGTCGATCACGGGCGGGGCCGGCGACGATTGGAGTTGCCGTTGCCCGACGTGCCGGCGCATGTTCAAAGACCGGTACGGCTACAAAATGCCGCGGATGTTGACGCCCGAGGTGAAGCGTTTTCGCCACGATCGGGCCTTGGATATTTTAGAAACGGCCTCGCGACGGATCAAACAGATTCGTCCCTCCAGCAAGATCGTTTGCTGCGTTCACGCCACCCTCGGCACGTATTACGTTACCGAAAATCGCGGCTATGACGACTGGGATCGGGTCGCCGGCACGGACGTTTTCGACGTCTTCAGCTCGACGATTCTGTCCTACCAATTGCCGCGGAGCTTTTTCCGTTCGATCACGCAGCGCACCGTCGACACCGCCAAGCGGCACGGCAAGGAATCGCAGCGTTGGATCATGGGATACTACCAGGAGCCGGAAAACCTGAACGACATCGGCGATGTGATTCGGATGTACGGCGACATGGGCGTGGAGAGTATTTTTGCGTGGACCTACCGCGGCGGGCACGGCACCGTGTTGGCCGCGCCGCGCGCCTTGGAGGTGTGGGACGCCATCGGCAACGCGTATGGCGAAGTCCTCGCACGCGGCGCGTCGACGTGATGCGCCGCGCGGAGACCATGGTTTGCAGGACATGGTGAGGGGATCGTGTTCAAGAAACGTGTCACGCTATGGTTGGGAGTGCTTGTGCTGGGCGGCCTCTGCGCGTCTCGGGCGGCGGGGGGCGACGGTGTTGGCGTTCGGCGGGTAGCGGCGGATGCGTTTCGAGTCGAATCGGGCTGGCAGCGGGACGACGCCGCGCTGCGCGCTCAAGCTGCGGCCCGCGCCGTTTCCGAAATTGTTCTTCCCGCAGGCTCGTTTGCCGTGTGGGCGCGATTCGTCGGCCCGCTCCAGCTCACCGCCGGCGAGCAATCGTGGAAGTTGCGGGATGGCGTAAGCGGCCGATGGCGGCGCGTCGGCTCGATCGTCGGCGGACGATTGCCGTTGGCGGTCGTCGCGTCGGGAGAGGCGGAGTTTCACGAGTTGCTGTTTTCCGCCGACGCCGGCTACGTCCCGCCGGATGATGAAACCGCCGTGCCGCGGGCCGATGGCCTGTTGCTCGCTTTGGATTTTACCGACGTCGCTCGGCAATCGTGCCGCAATACGATCGCCGACCGAACGCTCCATCTCAACCGTTGCAGCCGGCAGGATAGCGGCCCCTGGGGACACGCCTTGCGCACGGGCCGTCACGGCGTCCAGGTGGAGGACGGTCTGACATTTGCCGCCGCTGCCGAGGCGATGACCGCGATGGCGTGGGTGCGATCGGAGTCGCTTGGCGGCTACCGGGCGATCTTGTTCAAGGGACAACGGACGAGCGAACCGGCGAAGATCCATTTTCACTTGGGTCTGGCCGACGGCCAGCCGGAGTTCAAGTTCGCCGATGGCAAGGGCGCCTGGGCCGGACTGCTCCGCGGAAAATCGTATTCCGTGCCCGCCGTCCCACTTGGCTCGTGGAGTCATCTGGCGGCCACGTTCGACAAGGGGACGGTTCGTCTGTATCTCAACGGTCGGCAGGTGGCGTCGCGCAAGAGTGGTGTTCAACGGTTGATTCCCAACGCGTCCGCTTTGTGCATCGGCGAGGGGCAAAAATCGGACGGACGGCCCGCGTTCGTTTTCTCCGGTTTGATCGACGGCGTCAAGGTGTTCTCACGACCGCTGACGAGTGCGGAAGTGTCCGCCGTCTACGAGGCCGGCCGATCGACGCACGTGAACGGCGGCTCACCGCAAGATCAGCCCGAGTCGATCGAGACGCCGACGTTCGCTCGGAAACTGAAGATCGTCGATCGCTATGAGAAGAATCTGCCCGAGGACACGATCGGCCATGCGAAAACCACCGCGGCGGTTCGTCCGCACCAGGGCGTGCCGGCGTTGTGGATCAACGATCGCCCGGTGGCGCCGATCGCCATGATTCCCGGCGGGCATTTTCCACGCGACGTGTGTCGCGATTTCGCCGCCGCCGGAGTTCACGTCTACAGCCAGATCC
Source organism: Thermoguttaceae bacterium (assembly GCA_039698075.1). GTDB lineage: Bacteria > Planctomycetota > Planctomycetia > Pirellulales > Thermoguttaceae > JAJFVC01. Next base: position 31,957 of record JBDKTJ010000187.1, read on the forward strand.
TTTGGACCTGGAACGGAATTGTTCGCGAATCCAAAGCCAAGACGCCGGAAGAGTGCACCGACTGGTGGCTTGGACCGGGCAAGTACGCGTTTGAACGCGTCGATCGCCAAGTGCAGGCGATGATTGCGGCCGATCCGCAGGCGTATATCTTCTTGCGATTGAAGCTCGAGCCGCCGGCGTGGTGGGTGCGAGAGAATCCGGAGGAGCTTTCCCAGTATGAGGATGGCCGCCGCGCCCCGCAGTATTCGATGGCTTCGGAGAAGTGGGAAGCCACCTACGAACGCATGCTCCGCGATTTGATCGCCCATATCGAGGCGAGTTCGTACGCGGGCCATCTCATCGGCTATCAGCCCGCCGGCGGTCAGTCCAGCGAATGGTATTGGTATGGCTGCCACAAAGGGTTGATCGACTACAGTCCGGCGGCCTGCAAGCGTTTTGGAAAATGGCTGAAGGAGCGATACGCGGGAGACGTGGCTGCCTTGCGCAAGGCGTGGAACGATCAGCAGGTCGACTTCGATACGGCCCGTCCGCCGAGCAACAAGGCGCGTCAGGCGACCGAGCATCTCTTGTTCCGCGATTCGAGCAAGGTTGGCGCGGTTCTGGATTATCAGCGATTTCTCACAGCCATGACCGTGCACCATATCATCAAGAGTTGCCGCATTTGCAAGGAGGCCAGCGGCGGGCGCAAGATTGCAGGCGTCTTTTACGGTTATTCCTTCCCCTATGCCTCAACGGCGACAGGTTTGTGGAACCTCGGTTTCCTGGGGCTTCAGGAGGTGCTCGACAGCCCTTACGTCGACTTTCTCTGCGCGCCGACCAATTACAGCTATCGTCGCGGCGGCGAGCCGGGCAATTTCATGTCGGTCTACACCGACAGTTATCAGTTGCATCAAAAGTTGTATTGGGACGAGGTCGACACCCGCACTTGCTATTATCGCGATTTTTCGCGGTGCAACGTGCGTACGGTGCCTGAAACGCTGGCCGTCCACCAGCGGGCGTTGGGCTACGGCCTGACCAAGGGAACCGCTTTGTGGTGGTTCACGTTGATGGGCGATCACACGTTCCACGACGATGCGATCATGGAGGACATTGCGCGCAACCAGCGGGCGAGCGTCGCAAGCTTGGCTGTCGACAAATCGCATGTGCGCGAGATCGCCGTGTTGGTCGACGAGCCGAGCTTCCTGTATATGCGAATGGGCCTCCAGCCGCTCATGGAGCCGCTCACTCGCGACATGCACAGTCAGTTGGCCACGATGGGCGCGCCGTTCGACATGTATGTGCTCTCCGACATCGCCGACGCGCGCATGCCCGATTACAAGCTCTACGTTTTTCTCAATCCGTTCTATCTCACGGACTCGCAACGGGCTGCCATCAAGGCCAAAGTGCGGCGCAACGGCGCGGTGGCCGTGTGGTTTTACGCCCCGGGCTTCATCGCCGAGGACGGCCGGCTTGACGTTCGCGGAGTGCGCGACCTGACCGGCATTGCCGTCCGAACGGCCGACGAGGAGCGGAAGTTGCATCTGGCGGTTACGAATTTCGACCACCCGATCACGGCAGAAATCGATCGTTCGGATACGTTGGGACAAACCGAGCCCGTGGGGCCCGTGTTTTGGGTCGACGACCCGCAGGCCACGGTCCTCGGCCGCCTGAGCCCCGACGGCGACGTGGGCATGGCGGTGCGCGATTTCGGCGATTGGCGATCGGTCTACTGCGCATCGCCCATCGTCAACACGAAGTTGTTGCGCGGCCTGGCGCGCTATGCGGGCGCCCACGTCTACAGCACGACTGACGATACGTTTTTCGCCAACAACAATTACGCGATGATCCATACCGCGTCCACCGGGCCGAAGGAAATACGACTGCCTCAGCCGCGCGATGTTTATGACGCGCTGACCGGCGAGTTGCTCGGACGCGACATGACATCGATCCGTTTGGAAATCCCTGAACAGACCACCCGTATTTTCCGGTTGGTCCCGCCGGACCGCCACGACCTGGGGGCAACTGTGGAGGACCGACGATGATGCTGGTTTCATTGCCACGTAGGGACGGTTTTCGCCTGCCGCGCGAGCCAATGAAAACGCATCATACGGTGGATGCGATTGTGAGTGAGTGTTTTTAGCCGAAGAGACCTTTAGGAAGATTTGAGGAGCATGAATATGAGTAATTCTCAGCCGGATTTTGGCTATTTCGACGCGGTCGTCTCGCTGATGCGCAAGGTCGAGACCGAGCAGCGCAAAAACATCGAAAAGGCGGCCGATCTGATGGTCGAGGCCATTCGCGACGACCGGTTGATCCACGTGTACGGCGGCGGCGGGCACACGACGCTCGTGATGGGCGAAATGTTCTTCCGCGCCGGCGGGCTGGCGAACATCAATCCGATCATGGAAACCGGCCTGTCGGTGTTCAATCAGGCGCTGAAATATCTCGAATTGGAGCGGTGCGTCAACTACGGACGCAGCATCGTGAAATATTACCGCCTTCAGCCGGGCGATTTGTTGATCATTTTCCATAACATCGGAATCAACGCGGCGACCATCGACGCGGCGATGGAGGCCAAGGATTGCGGCGCCAAGATCGTGGCCGTCAGCTCGTCCCTGTGGCAGCAAAAAATGCCGCCCGACCATTTCATCCGCCATCCGAGCAAGAAGAATTTGTTCGACTTGGCCGACGTGTGCATCGATGATTACAACGAAGTGGGCGACTGCGCCGTCCGCGTGCCCGGCTTCGACACGCCGATCGCGCCGAGCTCCAACATCATCGACTTTTTCATCGCGCACCTTTTGGAAATTGAAACAGTGCGGCGTTGCGTGGAACAAGGAATTCAGCCGCCGATGTGGCGCAGCGCCAACGCGCCGGGCGGAGACGCCTTTAACGCCAAATACGTGGCGAAGTATTCGCCGAGAGTCAAGAGCTTGTGATGTTGTTATGGCAACCCTTTGTCCTCCAACTGCGAAATCGGCGGGTTCTTGGCAAGGAGGCTTTGTGATGTCGTCAGTAGAACGATCCGCGTCGCGTCATGTGGCCATGTTGGTCGACGCTCGCGGTGTCTATGCTCGGGAACTGGTCCGCGGCATCGTGCGGTATGCTTCGGAACGCGCGGGTTGGGTGACTTGTGATATGTCGCAAACGGCCGGACGCCGGTTGGCCGCTCAACTGACGGATTGGCAAACGGACGGTGTTTTGGCCGGGGTGGACGACAGCGGTGTGGCGAAGACGATTCTCAACTCGGGCATTCCGGCGGTGGACCTGCGCGGGACTCTGCTCAACGCCGGTTTTCCCACGGTTCGCTCGGATGACGAGGCCGTCGCGCAATTGGCGATCGAACATCTAGTTAATCGCGGTTTTCGGCAGCTCGGCTACATCGCCATTCCCAACGACAGTTGCGTGCCGACGACCGACGCGTTCGCCCGGCAGTTTTTGGCCGCGGCCGCGGCCGCTGAGATTTCGGCCAGCGTGTTCCGGGTGCGAAGCGGAGAGCCCGCCTCCGCCCGGCAGACGCGATTGACCCGATGGGTCGCGTCGTTGCCCAAGCCGGTCGGGATCGTGGCCGGCGACGATGTGCACGGCGTTTTGGCGCTGGAATGCTGCCATCGTGTCGGCGTGGCCGTGCCTGAGATGGCGGCGGTGTTGGGCATCGGCAATGACGATTGCTTGTGCAGCCTGTCGTCGCCGTCGCTTTCGAGCATCGACCTGAACCCGCAGCGAATCGGTTACGACGCCGCCGGCTTGCTCGACCGCATGATCGACGGCGAGTCCGTCGATGCGAGGGACGTCCTGGTCGAGCCGCGCGGCGTCGTAACGCGCGTCTCAACCGATGTGCTTGCCGCGGAGGATTCGACGGTGACTCGGGCCGTGGAGTTCATTCGCCGTCGCGCGTGCAGCCGGATCGGCGTGAACGACGTGGCCAATCATGTGAAAATGTCGAAAACCACCTTGGAGTCGCGGTTCAATCGCGTTCTGGGGCGAACGGTCTATCAAGAGATTCGACGCGTTCAAATCGAGCGCGTGAAAGAGCTGTTGGTCACGACGGATGCCCCGTTGAAGCAAATTGCCGCACAGACCGGTTTCTGTTACGAGGAGTATCTGATGCGGGTATTTCGCCGCGTGACGGGCGAAACGATGACCCAATATCGCCGGCGGTTGAAATGAGACTATAACAATGGACCCGGGGGCGGGAGGTTTTGGTCAAAAGTATAGGTTGTTTGTTCGATGTTTCAGAGTTTTATCGTGGCGTTGTTTTTCGGGGGCGTGGATAATGAGGTCAGGAATCGGGGAAGTGCAAAAACAACGATGGGCAGGTGTTTTTGCAAAAAGGCCGTGGCGATGGGCTTGTCGGTTGGCTTTGCGGGGCTGGTGCGGGGGCTGTCATGCTTTTCTGACAAGCGTCGCGGTTGTTATAGGACGTTTGTTCGCGTTTTCTTTTCCAAGATTTTGGGAGGGTTGCACAATGAGATTGGCTTCGAGGAGATTTGGACTTGCGCTTTCGCTCGGGGTGATGGCGCTAGGGTTCGCCCAAGTGGCGAATGCCGCCACCACCTGGTATCAGTGGACCGGTGCGACGGACTCCGATCTAACCAAATCCACGAACTGGGCGAGCGGCAGAGGCCCGGCTCTGTTCAACGGCACGTACACCCTCACTCGCCTGTATGTTACCACGACACAGGCCAGCGGCAACAAGGCTCCGTTGATCTACACGGCGGATCAAGGTCACACCACGTATTCCACGACCGATCCCAGAGCTTTCTATGTTCAATTGGGCGAGATGCAAATCAACGGCGGCACCCTCGAGACGTGTGGTGGCGTGAACCCTGATGCCATCGGGTATAATAGCTATGCAGCCACCTTGACCATCAACGGGGGAAACTACCTCAACACGGGTGGAACGGCCTCCAATGGCTTCAATGTGCATTATTCCGGCACCGGAGACTCGACGCTCAACATTCAGAACGGCTCTTTCGCAGCCAACTATATAGCTTTCAACGCAAGTGCGAAGAATGCGCCCAGCTCGAGCGGTAATGCAACCATCAACCTGGACGGTGGCGTTTTTGAAACCGGAAGTATTTACGAAGTGGCCAACGCTACGAGCACGATGGTTTCCACCCTCAACTTCAACGGCGGCACCTTCAAGGTCCGCGTTGCAGGTGGGACGCTCAGTGTGATCGATCACGCCTACGTCAAGACGGGCGGGGCGATCATCGACACCAATTCCTTGGACTATACCATCAACCAGAACCTCGAGGACGGCACCAGCGGCGCCGGCACCAATGGATTGACCAAGTTGGGCCAAGGCACGCTTTTCCTCTCCGGTACGAACACCTACGCCGGCGGCACCAAGGTGCAGGCGGGCGCTCTGGCGGTGGCCAGCTTCAGCGCTCTGCCGGATTATAACACCGCCGGCAAAGTGATCGTCAGCAGCGGCGCCACCTTGGCGGTGACCGGTGAAAGCGATTTCGACACCTTGCGAACCAGCGCGGTGACGTTTGAAAGCGGTTCGTACATTGGTTTCGGGGTTTCAGCCGGCAGCAGCACGGTCTGTTCCACCAATCTGACCAATCTTCCTGCGGGATTGGCGAAAGTGGGCCTCGGCACGCTGACTCTCAGCGGCACGAACACCTATACCGGCGGCACCCGCGTGATCGCCGGCAATCTGACGGTTGCCAACCTCAATGCCCTGCCGGACTACAACACGGCTGGCAAGGTCTCGGTCGACACCGGCGCGACCCTGGCGGTCACCAACGCCAGCGATTTCAACGCCTTGCGGTCGAGCGCCGCCACGTTCGGTGTGGGCTCGTCGATCGGCATCGACACGACCCTAAGCGGCAACGTCGTCTGCTCCAATATTGCCAGCCTCCCGACCGACGCGATCTTCGCAAAACTCGGAACTGGCAAACTGACGCTTGCCGGTTCCAACACCTACACCAACGCAACCCAGGTTTTGGGCGGCACTTTGTCCTACGGCGCGAACAATGCGGCTTCTTCCGCCAGCGACGTGACGATCAATGGCGGCGTACTTGCTCTGAATTCTTTCAGCGGCACCGTTGGCTCGGTCACGCTGACCAGAGGAACCATCAGTGGCACGGGAACGCTGACCAGCACGTCGGGTTTCTCGGTTCAGAATGGCGTCGTTGCGGCCAATTTGGTGGGCAACGTGGGCCTAACCCAAGTCGGTGACGCCCTCATTCCCACCAACTTCACGGGCACGATCCTCAGCGGCGTCAACACCTACACCGGCGGCACTCACGTCGTAGCCGGCGCCTTGACGGTCACCAGCCTCAACGCCCTGCCGGAGTACAACACGGCCGGAAAAGTCACCGTCGACAGCGGCGCGGTCCTGGCGGCTGCCAACGCCAGCGATTTCGACACCTTGCGCGCCAGCGCGGTGACCTTTAACACCGGCTCGTACATTGGTATCGACACCACCAACGGCAACGTCACCTATTCCGCCAACCTGGCCAGTCTTCCTGCTGGCTTCGCAAAGACGGGAACGGGCATGCTAACCTTGAGCGGCACCAATACCTACTCGGGCGTCACTGACATCAAGGGCGGTATCCTGTCGGTAACGAGTCTGAACGCCTTGTCCGGCTACAATACCGCCGGTCAGGTGACAGTTCGGGGCTACGCGGTGCTGGCTGTCACCAACCTTGCCGACTTCCAGACGTTGAATAGCACCACCACCAACGCCGTAACGTTCGAAAAAACCGCATGCCTCGGTTTTGACACGACCTATGGCGACATCACCTTGTCCGACCCCATCACCGCCGTAACCTCTACTTACGGTATTGGGTTTGCAAAGGTGGGCACGGGCACGTTGACCTTCAACGCCGCCAACACCTATCTGTACCAAACCAACGTTGCTGGCGGCACGTTGAAGTACGGTGTAGACAATGCGATTTATACCGGCATCGTGAATGTCAATAACGGCGCCGAAATCGCCATGGGCGCCCACACCGACAGCGTCGGAACGGTGAACGTGAACGACGGACGCATCACCGGCACGGGAACGCTAACGAGCACGGTGGGCTTTAATGTCAGAAACGGCTCCATTAGCGTCAATTTGGCCGGCGACGTCGCGATGACCAAGACCGTTAGCACGGCGACCATGACCCTTAGCGGCACGAACAGCTACACCGGCGGCACCAATATCAACACCGGTTGCCTGACGGTTACCACGCTGGGCGCCTTGCCCGACTATGGCACCGCCGGCAAAGTGGTGGTCGCCGATGGCGCCGTGCTGGCCGCCACCAACGCCAGCGACTTCGATACCTTGCGAGCCAG
>JBDKTJ010000188.1:0-39804 GCA_039698075.1 Thermoguttaceae bacterium
TGGTCGGCGTTTCGGCCGGGTTGATTCCCTTCTTGGAGCACGACGACGCGAACCGTGCGTTGATGGGCTCGAACATGCAACGTCAAGCGGTGCCGCTGCTGATCACCGAGCCGCCGTTGGTGGGCACGGGTTTGGAGCAGGAAGCGGCCTTGAATTCGAGCATGTTGGTCCGCGCTCAGCGCAAGGGCGTGGTGACGGCGGTGGACGCGACGCACATCGAGATCGGGCCCGACGTCTACAAGATGCGGAAGTTCGTGGGACTCAACGAGCGGACCTGTCAGAATCAGCGCCCGATCATTCAGGTGGGCGACAAGATCGAGAAGGGCCAAGTGATCGCCGACGGCGCGGCCACGTACCACGGCGAATTGGCGCTGGGGCGAAACGTGATGGCCGCATTCATGGCCTGGGACGGGTTCAACTTCGAGGACGCGATCATCATCAGCGAGGAACTGGTCGAGAACGACACGTACACCTCGATCCACATCGAAGAGTTCGATATCGAAATCCGCGAGACGAAGCTGGGCCGCGAGGAGTTCACGCGCGACATCCCCAACGTCAGCGAAAAACAGCTCCGCAACCTCGATGAAAGCGGCATCGTGCGCGTCGGAACGTATGTCCGGCCGGGCGACATTCTGGTCGGCAAGGTCTCGCCGAAGTCGAAGACCGAACTGACGCCGGAAGAGAAATTGCTGCACGCGATTTTCGGCCGGGCGGGCGAGGACGTCAAAAACGATTCGCTGGAAGTGCCCTCGGGCGTGGAAGGCATCGTGATCGGCGCCCAAAAGTTCTCGCGGCGCATGAGCCTGACCGAGGACGAGCGCAAGGCGTTCGAGGCCGCGTTGAAGGAAGCCGAGGCGAAGGGCAACGAGCGGATCGCCGTGGCTTTCGGCGCGTTGGTCCACGAAATCGAGGAGGTGCTCAAGAAGAAGCTGACCGACGAAGACAACAATCCGTTGGTCGAGAATCAAGAGCATCGTTACGTGGCCGAGCAGGCGGGCCGGTTCGACATCGAGAAGCTCGACATTCGCAGTCCGCAGCGCAAGGCCGACGTGGAAAAGGTCTACAAAAACCTTTGGCCGGCGGTCGAGACGGCGATCGACGCGAAAGAGCGGGCGTTGAACTCGATGAAGCGCGGCGACGAGCTCCGCAGCGGCGTGTTGCAGATGGTCAAGGTGTACGTGGCCGCGAAGCGGGTGATTTCGGTCGGCGACAAGATGGCCGGCCGCCACGGAAACAAAGGTGTGATTTCGAAGATTCTGCCTCGGGAAGACATGCCCATGTTGCCCGACGGCACGCCGATCCAAATCTTGTTGAATCCGCTGGGCGTTCCGAGTCGTATGAACGTCGGCCAGATTCTTGAGACGCACTTGGGTTGGGCGGCCGCGGCGCTCGGGTTCCAGGCGGTCACGCCGATTTTCGACGGGGCGTCGGAAGCGGACATTCGCAAGGCGTTGGCGGACGGCGGGCTGCCGGAGACGGGCAAGGTTCAGCTTTGCGACGGTCGGACGGGCGAGCCGTTCGAGCAGTTGGCCACGGTCGGCTACATCTACATGTTGAAGCTGCACCACTTGGTCGACGACAAGGTGCACGCCCGGTCCACCGGTCCGTACTCGTTGATCACGCAGCAGCCGTTGGGCGGCAAGGCGCGATTCGGCGGTCAGCGGTTTGGAGAAATGGAAGTGTGGGCGTTGGAGGCGTATGGGGCGGCCTACATCTTGCAAGAGTTGTTGACCGTCAAGAGCGACGACGTCGAAGGACGCACGAAGATTTACGAGGCCATGGTGAAGGGCGAAAACACGTTGGAGGCTGGCACACCCGCCAGCTTCGACGTGTTGACGAACGAAATCCGCGGCCTTGCGTTGAATATGCAGTTGGAAAAGGCGCACATTTAGGCCGTCAACAGTGGCCAGTGGCCGGTGGCCGGTGGCCAGTTACGATGAATATTTGCCTGTCGCTGGCCACAGACCACTGGCCACTGACCACTAAGGAGTCTGCCCGTGAGTGTTGGCGAAACCACCTACGATCGGATTAACGATTACACGTCGGTCAAGATCAGTCTGGCCCGACCGCACGACATTCGCAGTTGGTCGTTCGGCGAAGTGAAAAAGCCCGAGACGATCAACTACCGCACCTACCGCCCGGAAAAGGACGGTCTGTTTTGCGAGCGCATTTTCGGACCTGAAAAGGACTGGGAGTGCTCGTGCGGCAAGTATCGCGGGATGAAGTACAAGGGCATGATCTGCGATCGCTGCGGCGTCAAAATCACGCACAGCCGCGTGCGCCGAAAGCGGATGGGCCACATCGAGCTGGCCGCGCCGGTCGTGCACATTTGGTTCTTCAAGGCGATGCCGAGCCGGTTGGGCGCGTTGCTGGCGATGAAGACCACGAGTCTGGAAAAGGTGATTTATTTTCAGGACTACGTGGTCACCAATCCGGGCGACACGCCGTTGAAGATGTGCCAGTTGCTGACCGAGGAGGAGTATCGGGCCGCGCGGCTGCAATATCCGAACAGCGCCTGGGAAGCCGATATGGGCGCCGAGGCGGTCCGCAAGCTGCTGGTCAGCTTGGACCTGGTCAAGCTCTCGCAAGAGCTGCGCACCGAGTTGACGGAGACCAACTCGAAGCAGAAGAAAAAGGACCTGATCAACCGGCTGAAGATCGTCGAGGCGATCCGCGACAGCGACAACCGTCCGGAGTGGATGGTGTTGGACGTGATTCCGGTCATTCCGCCCGATCTGCGTCCGTTGGTGTTGTTGGATTCGGGCAATTTCGCCACGAGCGACTTGAACGATTTGTATCGCAGGATCATCAACCGGAACAACCGGCTCAAGAAGCTGGTCGATCTGAATGCGCCGGAAGTGATCATTCGCAACGAGAAGCGCATGTTGCAGCAGTCGGTCGACGCGTTGTTCGACAACAACCGGTGCAAGCGACCGGTGTTGGGCAGCAGCAACCGCCCGCTGAAATCGTTGACCGACATGATCAAAGGCAAACAGGGCCGGTTCCGCGAAAACCTGTTGGGCAAGCGTGTGGACTACTCGGCCCGAAGCGTGATCGTCGTCGGGCCCGCGCTGCGGCTGCATCAATGCGGCTTGCCGAAGAAGATTGCGTTGGAGTTGTATCAGCCGTTCATCATCCGCCGCTTGAAGGAGTTGGGCCACGCCGACACCATCAAGAGCGCCAAGAAGATGTTGGAGCGGAAGGATGAAGAGGTTTGGGACATTTTGGAGGAAGTGATTCAGAATCATCCCGTGATGTTGAATCGTGCTCCGACGCTTCACCGCATGGGCATTCAGGCGTTCGAGCCGATTCTGGTCGAGGGCAACGCGATCAAGTTGCATCCGCTGGTGTGCAAGGGGTTCAACGCGGACTTCGACGGCGACCAGATGGCCGTGCACTTGCCGTTGTCGATCGAGGCGCAGGTGGAAGCCCACACGCTGTTGATGTCGACGAACAATATTTTCAGCCCGGCCAACGGCAACCCGATCATCAGCCCGTCGCAGGACGTGGTGATGGGTTGCTATTACATGACGGCGGCGTTGCAGAACGACAAGGGCGACGGCATGATGTTCTCGTCGTTCAACGAGGTGCAGCTCGCCTATTCGCTGGGCAAGGTGGGCACCCACGCGGCGATCACGGTTCGGTTGCCGAAGAGTCGTCGCGTCAAGGGCAATCGCGGCGTCAAAGAGAAGGGCATGGTGCAAACCACCGTCGGCCGCGTGCTGTTCAACTCGATGCTTCCGGTCGGCATGCCGTACTACAACAGTCCGCTGCGTTCCAGCGACTTGGCCGGCGTGATTTCCGACTGCTACGAGATCCTCGGCCGCCGGCAGACCATTGATCTGCTCGACGCGCTGAACCGCGTCGGATTCCGTCAAAGCACGTTGTCGGGCTTGAGCTTCGCCACCGACGACTTGATCACGCCGCCGAACAAGTCGAAGATCATCGCGAACGCCGAGAAGGGCGTACTGCGGATCATGAAGCTTTATCAACGCGGCATCATCACCGAGGGCGAGCGTTACAATCAGGTGTTGGACGCTTGGACCCACGCTCGCGAGCAAATCACGACGGAGATGATGCAGGAGTTGGAGAACGACTATCGGTCGGGCGGTTATGTGAACCCGATCTTCCTGATGGCGCACTCCGGGGCCCGAGGCGGCGTCGAACAGATCCGTCAGTTGGCCGGTATGCGCGGTTTGATGGCCAAGCCGTCCGGCAAGATTATCGAGACGCCGATTAAGGCCAATTTCCGCGAAGGTTTGACGGTGCTGGAATACTTCAGTTCCACGCACGGCGCCCGCAAGGGTTTGGCCGATACGGCGTTGAAGACGGCCGACTCGGGTTACTTGACCCGAAAGCTGGCCGACGTGGCGCAAAACGTCGTGGTCACGTGCCACGATTGCGGCACGACCCAAGGCATCACGAAGGGCGTGATCTACCGCGGCGAAAAGGTGGAAGTGAGTCTGGCCGACTCGATCAAGGGCCGCGTCAGCCGCACGAACATCGTCAACCCGATCACCGACGAAGTGGTCGTCCGCGAAAACGAGTTGATCACGTTGGACGTCGCGAGGAAGATCGAAGCGATGGGCTTGGAGAAGATTCAGGTCCGCAGCACGATGACGTGCGACGCGTCGCTGGGCGTTTGTGCGCTGTGCTACGGCATGGACCTTTCGACCGGATCGCTGGTCGAGCAAGGCATGGCCGTCGGCATCATCGGCGCCCAGAGCATCGGCGAGCCTGGCACGCAGTTGACGATGCGGACGTTCCACATCGGCGGCACCGCGGCTCGCGCGGTCGAGGAAAGCGAGATTCGCGCGAAGAAGGCCGGCGTGATTCAGTTCACCCGGATGAAGGTCGTGCGGAACGACGAAGGCCAGCAAGTGGTGCTCACGCGGAACGGCGAGATTCTGCTGTTGGACCCCAAGGGCCGCGAAATCGAGAAGTTCGAGGTGCCCGCCGGCGCGAACCTGCTGGTCGAAGAGAACCAAGAGGTTCAGCCGGGCACGGTCCTGTGCCAATGGGACCCGCACAGCATTCCGATCTTGGCGGAAGTCGGCGGCAAGGTCCGATTCGAGGACGTCATCGAGGGCGAAACGATCCGTTTGGAAAAGGACCCCGGCGGTCACGAACGCAAAATCGTCACGGAATACAAGGGCGATCTGCACCCGCAGGTCGTTTTGGAAGACGACGGCGGCAAGATTCTCGACTTCTACTACCTGCCGGAAAAGGCGAACATCGAAGTGCCGGAAGGCAAGGTGATTTCGGCCGGCACGCTGCTGGCCAAGACGCCTCGCGAGGTGTCGGGCACGCAGGACATCACGGGCGGTCTGCCGCGGGTGACGGAGATTTTCGAGGCTCGCAAACCGAAGGATCCGGCGGTGATCGCCGAGATCGACGGCATCGTGGAGATTTTGGGCGAAAAGCGCCGCGGCAAACGCACGATCGTGGTCAAGAGCGAGGCGGGCATCGAACGCGAGCACCTCGTTTCGCACGGCAAGCACTTGCGGGTCCACTCGGGCACGTTCGTCCGGGCCGGCGAGGCGTTGGTCGATGGGCCGCTGGTTCCGCACGACATCCTTCGCATCTCCGGCGAAGAAGCCGTGCAGCAGTACCTGGTCCGCGAAATTCAAAACGTGTATCGGAGCCAACGCGTCGAAATCAACGATAAGCACATCGAGATCATCGTCGCGCAGATGCTTCGGAAGGTCCGCGTCGAATCGATCGGCGACACCATTTTGCTGCCTGGCAGCGTGATGGACAAGTTCGAGTTCCGCGCCGCCAACCAGGAGTTGGCCAAGTGCGTGAAGATCGCCGAGAAGGGCGACAGCGAATTCGCCGTCGGGGCGATCGTTCCGGTGGAAACGCTCGAACAGGCCAACACGCAGATCGAGGCGTTGGGCGGCGCGCCGGCCAAGGGCGTCCGGCCGAAGATGGCCACGGCGAGCACGCAGTTGTTGGGCATCACGAAGGCGGCGGTTCAAAGTTCCAGCTTCATTTCGGCCGCCAGCTTCCAAGAGACGACCAAGGTGTTGACCGAAGCGGCGTTGGCCGGCAAGGTCGACCGGCTGGTCGGCTTGAAGGAAAACGTGATTCTCGGCCACTTGGTGCCGGCCGGCACCGGCTTCCGCAACTATCAACAGTCGGAAGTGCGGATTCGTCCGCAGGCGTTGGAAGGTCTGGCGGCGGAGAAGGAAGACGTGTTGGCGCGGCACTTCCCGCTGTTGGATTCGGGCAGCAAGAGGTCGGCGGTGGTCGAAGATTTGGATTTACCGCCTGCGGCCGTTGCGGGCACGGCGACCGAGACGGGCGGCGTCGCCTCAGCGTTAGGTTCGTTGGACTCGTTCTTCATTGACGAGGACATCGTGCAAGAGGCCGAGGAAGAGGAGGAAGAAGAGGACGTGGTGGCCGAAGAAGTGGAAGAGGAGGAGGAAGAGGACGTCGACGACGAAGGCGAGGATGAGTGACGCCGAGGCGGTTCGTTGTTCGTAGGTCCAGGCAGCGTAACGAGTTAGCGTGTGGTTTGTCGGTTGGGTGTGGATCGGGTCGCCCCCATTGACAGGATCGGCCAAAACCGGCAAAATAGAGGATTCTCGCCATCGAGAAGGTGTTTTTTCATCGCGATAGAGATTTTTTATGCCCACGATCAATCAGTTAGTGCGCAAGCAGCGTCGGATGCCGCGTAAATTCAGCAAGTCGCCCGTGTTGGACAAGTGTCCGCAGAAGCGGGGCGTGTGCTTGCAAGTGAAGACGATGACGCCGAAGAAGCCGAACTCGGCCTTGCGGAAGATCACCCGCGTACGGCTGAGCAACGGCAAGGAAGTCACGGTGTACATCCCCGGCGAAGGCCACAGTTTGCAAGAGCACTCGATCGTGCTGGTGCGCGGCGGTCGTGTCCGCGACTTGCCTGGTGTGCGATATCAAGTGGTGCGCGGTGCGTTGGACACCCTTGGCGTCCAGGATCGCAAGCAGTCGCGCAGCCGTTACGGAGCCAAGAAACCGAGTTGAGGGATTAGGGATTAGGGATTGGGGATTAGCGACGAAGTCGTCCCCATCTCTGATCGACGATCCCGTTTGTTTCCAATCCACCAATCCCCCAATCCAAAAATCCCTTTTGCCATGGGTCGTTTTACTGCCAGCAAGAAACAACTCCGAGGCGATCCGAAGTACGGGTCGATCCTGGCGAGCAAGTTCGTCAACTGCCTGATGTGGGACGGCAAAAAGAGCGTCGCCGAGTCGGTGTTTTACGATGCGTTGGACATGATCCAAGAGAAAATCAAGGACGTCGAGCCGATCCAGGTTTTCACGCAGGCGTTGGAAAACGTGAAGCCGAACATCGAGGTCCGGTCGAAGCGCGTCGGCGGTGCGTCGTATCAGGTGCCGATGCAAGTGAGTCGGAACCGTCAGCAATCGTTGGCGATTCGCTGGATTTTGGGTTCGATTCGCGAGAAGAAGGGCCAGCCGACCAGCAAGAAATTGGCCGTCGAGTTGTTGGCCGCATACAACCGCGAGGGCGCCGCGATGACCAAGCGCGAGAACGTCCACCGCATGGCCGAGGCGAACAAGGCGTTTGCGCATTTCGCCTGGTAACGTCGATTACGAAAAAAAGACGCCGCGACGGCCGCCCCTTTGCCGCCGCGGCGTTGTTTTGCGCGAATGGATATGCGGCTGAAAACGGAATATTGAGAACGATCCACCTGCCATGTCCACCGATATCCGACGTCTTCGCAACATTGGCGTGATCGCCCACATCGACGCGGGCAAGACCACCGTGACCGAGCGGATGCTGTTTTACAGCGGGTTCAGCCATCGCGTCGGCGAGGTCGACAAGGGCACGACCGTGACCGACTACGATCCTGAAGAGCAGGAACGCGGAATCACGATCAACGCCGCCTCGGTCAACTTTCCGTGGAAGGACGTCGAGATCAACTTGATCGACACGCCGGGCCACGTGGATTTCACGGCCGAGGTGGAGCGAAGCCTGCGCGTTTTGGACGGCGGCGTCGTGGTGTTCAGCGCTCGGGAGGGCGTCGAGGCCCAAAGCGAAACGGTTTGGCATCAGGCCGACAAGTATCGCGTGCCGCGGCTGGCGGTGATCAACAAAATGGATCGCGAGGGGGCCGACTATTTCGGCACGCTCGACGAAATCCGCGAGCGATTGAATTGCAGGCCGGTGCCCGTCAATTTGCCGATCGGCGCCGGGCCGCCGCATTTGACCGATGCCTTTCGCGGCCTGATCGACTTGGTGACGATGCGGATGGTGACATTCGACAGCGACACCAAGGGGGCCGAATTCGTCGAGGCCGCCATTCCCGATTCGCTGCACGACGAGGCCGAGCTGTGGCGGGCGCAGATGCTCGACCATCTGTCGATGTATGATGACGAGCTGACCGAGTTGCTGTTGAGCGAAAAGGCCGTGCCGGCGGAGTTGATTCGCCGCGTGTTGCGCGAGGCGACGATCCACAATTTTGTGGTGCCGGTGCTTTGCGGTTCGGCGCTCGACGGGATCGGCGTTCAGCCGGTGTTGGACGCGGTGGCGTATTATTTGCCCAGTCCGGCCGACGTGCCGCCGGTCGAAGGCGTCGATCCGAAACGGCCCGAGGTCAAAATGACTCGACGGCCCGACGCCGACGAGCCATTTTGCGGGCTGGTGTTCAAGATCCAGGCCGATCGGCACGGCGATCTACATTACTTGCGGGTTTATTCCGGCACGTTGAAGGCCAACAGCCGCGTGCTCAATGCGGGCAAGGACAAAAAAGAAAACGTGCCGCAGTTGTGGCGCGTGCAGGCCGATCGACGCACGCAGATCGACGCGGTCGAGGCCGGCGAGATCATCGGCATCGTCGGCTTGCGCCACTCGGTCACCGGCGACACGCTTTGCAGCACGCACGAGCCGATTCTGTTGGAGTCGATCGCGTTTCCCGAAACCGTCATTGCCATGGCCATCGAGCCGGAGACCTCGGTCGAACGCAAGAAGCTGGCCGACGTGCTCGACATGATGAAGCGGCAAGACCCGACGTTTCGGGCCGTCGAAAACGAGGAAACCGGGCAGACGCTCATCAGCGGCATGGGCGAGCTGCACCTGGAAGTGATCAAACACCGGCTGCTCCGCGATTTCAAACTGAACGTGCGCGTGCACAAGCCGCGGGTCAGCTATCGCGAGACGATTCAGCGGGCCGTCGAGGTGGCCGGCGAGTGTCATCGGAACGTGGGCGGGCAGATGCTGTCGGCCAAGGTGCGCATTCGGATGGAGCCGTTCGACGGGGGTGCGAAACCCGTTATCGTGCTGGTCGCGCCGGGCGTGACGCTGCCCGAGGAGTTCTTGACGCCGGTGATCGAAGTGCTCGGCGAGCAAGGCGCCGGCGGCGGCAGTCTCGGTTTTCCGTTGATGCACGTGAAAATCACGATCCTCGGCGGCGAGGTGCACGAGACCGGCTCGAACGAATTGGCCTTTCGCTATGCCGCCGGCGACGCTTTTGAAAAGGCGTTGCGAGAGGCGGGCATCGTGCTGTTGGAGCCGATCATGCGGCTCGAAGTGACCGTGCCCGCCGAACACCTGGGCGACATCATGGGCGATCTGCAACAGCGTCGGGCGTTGATCACTCGGACGCACATCCGCGGACGCAACACGGTGATCGATGCGCATGCTCCGCTGGCCAGTCTATTTGGCTACAGCAGCGCGATGCGAGGGTTGAGCCAAGGCCGAGCCACCTGCACGATGGAGCCGCACAGCTACGGTCCCGCCCCGACGGATGTGCTGGAAACGTTTTTGTAGACGGAAGGAAATCGAGCGCCGGAGCGACGGCCGAGGTTTTCTTGTGCGTGACCTGGACGATCTTTTTCGGGCGCTGGCGACAAGTCCGTTTCGACGCCGGTTTCGACTGGGGCCGAAAGAGCGGGTGTATCTGGCCGAAAAAACGCTGCCGGTGATTTTGGAACACGGACGCCGGTTTATCGAGGAGCGATTGGCGCCGGCCGAGCCGCGAAACGACGGACGACAGACGCCGATGCGCGGGCATCCGATCTTTCTGGCCCAACACGCCACGGCCACTTGTTGTCGCGGTTGTCTGGCGAAATGGCATTACATCGCCGAGAGCCAACCGTTGAGTCCACAACAAATCGAGCATGTTTTGAAGGTGCTGGAGCGATGGCTCGTTGAGAATTCTCCGGCGGATGGTTGAACGTCGGAAACGTCTCGCTGCGATTTTTCGCAGGCGGGTTTCTTTTTCGCAATGGACTTTGCGGATTGTGCCGACTTTGCGGGCGATCATTGGCGAAAATGTCGCTGGTAGCGATTGGCGACTGGAGATTTCCTCAAGAAATCGTTCCGGTCGTTAGGAATGCTATTGGAAATTTTTCCTTGTCCAATTACATTCGACCGTAGGAGCTTAATCCTGAGGGCTCGCTTGGGTTCGCGTCGACGCCGCCTGAGCGACTTTCGAGATACGGCCTTGGCAGCAGTATTCCTCCAGAGAAGTCCGACATCACGGCCGCCATGCAAAACTCGCGATATCCACAGCCCGACGAAGTCGATCAATTGCTTCGCAACGCGGAATTGCGGAACGAGCTGGAACGTTATTTCGATGAGTCGATCAGTCGTGTGAACGTCCAGCATTTTACGTTGGCCGCGGAGAATGATTTCTTGGCGGCAATGCTAGCATGGGAACAGGCGCCCGTGGTGCCGATCTGCCGTTGGTTCGAGCCGGAATTGCGGCCGCCGCGTCCGGAATCGTTGGCCGACGGCGACCTGCACAAGATTCTCTGGGACATGGTCCATCGGCTGTATCAGAAGCGGATCGTGCTGGATTTCACCGACCATCTGGCCGACCGCGAGCTTTATTGTCTGATCGTGCGCGACATCTTGCCGGCCCGGGAAAAGAAGCTGGAAGGGCTCAACAACTATCTGCATTGGGACTGCACCGGCGCGAGCGGCGACACCGAGGTTTGGCTTCGTTATTACGCTACGGAAGACGAGCGCGAGGACTGGGCGGAGATGTACGCTCAGCCGTTGCCGCCGATGTTGCCGTTGCCGTATCCGCGTCAATTGCCGCGCGAGCCGGGACAGTAAATCGCATTCCAACTTGAAAATGCGCGGATGCTCTTCCGCGAAGACGGTCGGAGCGTTTCCCCGAGAAGCAAATCGTCTGCTCGGACAGATCGCCGGCTATTTTTTCGGCGGCGGGGCGTCGGACGGCGGCAACTCGCGGATCCAGATGTTGCGGAACCGGACGGGGTTCTTGTGGAATTGAATCGCCAGCGGCAGTTTCGCGGCGTGGGCCTTGTACCTCGGCGGCTCGACGAACGACGTCTCACCCTGAATCGCGTAGTGGTTTTGGACCAGCACGCCGTTGTGCAACACGGTGAGCAGCGCCGGACGAAGCAGCTTGCCGTCGGCTGAAAAACGCGGGGCCTCGAACAGGATGTCGTAGGTCTGCCACTGGCCGGGCTTGCGCGAGGCGTTCACCAGCGGCGGATGTTGTTTGTAGATGGCCGCCGCTTGGCCGTCCGCGTAGGTCGAATTGTTGTAGGAATCGAGGACTTGGACCTCGTAGCGGCCCATCAGAAAGATGCCGCTGTTGCCGCGCTGTTGGCCCGTGCCTTCGATTTTCTCCGGCGAGGCCCATTCCACATGCAGTTGGCAATCGCCGAACGCTCGTTTGGTCGCGGTCAACGAGTCGCCGGCGACGGTGATGTAGCCGTCGTGCAATTTCCATCGGTCGCCGTGCACCCATTGCGAAAGGTCTTGACCGTCGCCGAGCAGCACGATGGCGTCGCTGGGCGGACCGCCGGCCGGACCCGGATCGACCACCGGCGGCGTGGGCCAGGGGATCCCGCTGACCCATTCCTTGGTCGAAGCCAACGCCAAAGCGAGCGGGACCGCCGCCACGATCAGGACCGCGACGGACGCAAGTTGCCAAACGACGCGAGAGCGGGAAATCAGGTTTTTCATAGGGGGGAATCGAACAAAAGCAACGGGAAAAAACGGTGGGCGCAACGGGTTGATTCTAGCAAAAAATAACGATTTGTCCATCAAAGGCGGGCTTGGCGACGGGAATCCATTCGACATCCGTTCGGCCCCCTTCGCTTGGACGGCGACAACACGTATAATGGTATGTTGTAAGGTGTTAGACCAATTGCGGTTCCCACGGGCGCGTAGCCGACCGGCTCATCTGGGAGACGGGCTGCTTTCGAGTTGGGGGCGTGCGGAACCGCAAGAGCGTGCGTATTTGGTTGCCGAGGAACAGGAATGGCGCTGAGAGTTCTGAAATATCCGCATCCCGCATTGCGGCACAAGTCGAAGCCGCTGCGCCGCGTCGATGGCGATCTGAAAAACGTCATCCGCGAGATGTTCGATCTGATGTATCAACAGAAGGGCGTCGGGCTGGCCGCCAATCAGGTCGATCTGCCCTATCGGTTTTTTGTGATCAATCCGGAGGGCGAGCCGGCCAAGGGGCGGGAGTTCGTCTTTTTGAACCCGGTCCTCAGCAAGCGATCCGGGACGGTGGAGGCCGAAGAGGGCTGTTTGAGTTTTCCTGAAATCTTCGCCCCCGTCAAGCGTTCGGCCAAGGTGACGGTTTCGGCCTACGATCTCGACGGCCAGGAGATCCACTGCGAGTTCGACGGGCTGATGGCTCGGGCCGTGCAGCACGAGTACGACCATCTGGACGGCGTGCTGTTCATCGACCGGTTGTCGCCGACGGGGCTGCTTTCGGTCAAAGAGGCCCTGGCCGAGTTGGAGCGGGAGTTTGAGGGCGACCGGCAACGCGGCGTCATTCCCGACGACCAAAAAATCGCCTCGCGGCTCGAACGATTGGAGCAGTTGCGAACGTAGAGGGCTGGAAAACCGCGCGGCGGAATGATTTTTTATGCGATTGTTGATGCTGGGCACGGGCCCGTTCGCCGTGCCGACTTTTCAGGCTCTTTATGAGACGCACCACACGGTGGCCGCGTTGGTCACCGGTCCGGTGCGTATGCATCGCGGGCGGCCGGTCGCGCCGATCAGTTCGATCCGCGACGTGGCCCAGCGGCACTCGACGCCGATCTTCGATCCCGAGGACGTCAACGACGACTCGTCGCGGGCTCGGCTGGCCGAGTTTGGGGCCGATCTGTTGGTGGTGTGCGATTACGGCCGGATTTTGTCGCCGGCCACGTTGGCCGTCGCGCGCCGCGGCGGGGTCAATTTGCACGCCTCGTTGTTGCCGAAATATCGCGGGGCCGCCCCGATCGCTTGGGCCCTCTGGCACGGCGACGCGACGACCGGCGTGACGGTGATCCACATCACTCCGGAGTTGGACGCGGGCCCCTGCATCGCGCAGCAGGTCGTGCCGATCGAACCGGACGAGACCGCCGCCGAGTTGGAGCCGCGATTGGCCGAGCTGGGCGCCCGGCTCGTGTGCGAGACGATCGACCGGATGGAGTCGGGCCGGATTGAAACGCTGCCGCAAGACCCGACGCTGGCCAGTCGCGCCCCGAAACTGAAAAAAACCGACGGCGTCATCGATTGGACTCGGGAGGCCGCGGCGATCAAAAATCAAGTTCGGGCGTTGGATCCTTGGCCCAAAACGTACACCTATTGGCGTCGATCGGACGGCGAGCCGGTCCGTTTGATTTTGGGTCCGCTCGCGGTGGTCGAGCTGCCCGGATCGAACGTCGAGCCCGGCACGGTCGTCGAGGCGTCGGGCAACCGGCTGGTGATCGCCGCGGGCCGCGGGGGCGTGATGCCTCGGAGCGTGCAGCCGGCCGGAAAGCGGGCCATGTCGGTCGAGGAGTTTTTGCGAGGACATCGCGTGCGGCCGGGCGACCCATTTCTTGATCTTTCGTGATGCAGGTTTCATGTCGCGACGCTTCTATCTCCAAACCGTCGGCTGTCAGATGAACGTGCTCGACAGCGAGCTGGTCACGGCCATGTTGGTCGGGGCGGGCTACGCGCCGGTCGATCGACCGGATCGGGCCGATCTCGTTTTGTTCAACACGTGCAGCGTGCGGCAACACGCCGAGGACAAAATCTACAGCGCGCTCGGACGGCTCAAAACGTGGAAACAGCAGCGGCCGGGCCGGGTGCTCGGCGTCTTGGGCTGCATGGCTCAGAAGGATCGGGAGCGGATTTTTGAACGCGCCCCGCATGTGGACCTGGTCGTTGGGCCGGGCCAGTTGGGCCTGTTGCCGATGCTGCTGGACGGTCTGGCCGCCGGTGGGTCGCCGCGGATCGAGATCAGCTTGGATCGGGCGTCGGGCGATCGCCGGGCGGTGCGGACGAGCCACGCTTTGCACGTGCCGGTTCGGAACATCGAGGCGTCGTGCGGCGCCGCGCCGTATCAGGCGATGGTGCGCGTCATGTTCGGCTGCGATAAGTTTTGCAGCTATTGCATCGTGCCGTCGGTGCGAGGGCCGGAACAAAGCCGCCCGGCCGAGGAGATTGTCGAGGAGGTGCGGCGGTTGGCCGACGCCGGCTGCGTCGAGGTGACGCTGTTGGGTCAGACCGTGAACAGCTATTGCGATCGCAGCGGGCCCACGCCGGTCCGCTTGGCCGATTTGCTTGGTCGTGTGCATGAAATTGACGGCGTCCGGCGACTGAAGTTTGTCACGAATCATCCGCGGCACATGACCGACGAACTGTTGCAGGCGATGCGCGATCTGCCGAAAGTGTCGCCGTACTTGCATGTGCCGGCCCAAAGCGGGTCCAACGCGGTGCTGGAGCGGATGAAACGCGGCTACACGGTCGAGGCGTACCGCGAGATGCTGGCGCGGATCCGGCAGTTCGTGCCCGGCGCGGCGGTGACCAGCGATTTTATCGTCGGGTTTTGCGGCGAGACGGAGTCGGAGTTTCAGGAGACCGTCGAGCTGGTGCGCCACGCGCGCTTTAAGAACAGTTTTATTTTCAAATACAGTGCTCGGCCCGGCACGCGGGCGGCCGAACTTTTCGCCGACGATGTGTCCGAATCGGTCAAGCGACGCCGCAACAACGAGTTGCTGGCCGTGCAAGACGCGATCAGTTTGGAGGACAATCAGCCGTACTTGGGCCGGACGGTCGAGGTGCTGGTTGAAGGGCCGAGCAAGGCGGCCAAAAAACGGAAGCGAAATCGCGCGGACGGCGCGGCTTGCCCTAACACGACGGAAGAAGGGGCGGATTTTTTGAAGAGTGAAGCGGACGACGCGGCTCGCCCTCACCCTAACCCTCTCCCGGCGGGAGAGGGGACCTTTTTTGGTCCCGACGTGGTTTTGGCGGACGCGCAAAACATGGTGCAATTGGTGGGTCGAACGACTTGCGATCGGATCGTGGTGTTTGACGGGCCGGAGCAGTGGACGGGACGGATCCTGCCGGTCGCGGTCGAAAAGGTCGACGCCTTTACGCTGTTTGGAAAGCCGGCGATTTAGAGCAATTTCTCGATCCGTGTCGCGGCTTGGACGCTATGGTCCACGCTTACGCGGCCATGTCGTACTGTTCAGGAAAAACATGCCCACGGCAAGCGTGGGCATGGCACCCGTTTTTTGAAAAGCCGGCGATTGAGTCGCATTCAAAACAACGAGGGACGGCTGTTTTTTGTAACAACCGTCCCTCGAACGTTTTTGATTTTTGTCGACGACTAATACTCGCCTTCGTCGAGCGTTTTCAGAGGATCATCCGACAATTTTGGAGTGATGGTGGGGTTTAGACTATTGCATTTTGCGCCCCAGGGGGTCATCAACTGTCGAAACACACGGATGCTGAGCGTGTCGGACAGAAACTGTTGATGACTGTCGCAGAACGAGACCACGGAACCGCCCTTATGGGCAGACAGCAATTTTTCGGTGATCGGAGAGTTGGCGTTCTTGAAGTA
Source organism: Thermoguttaceae bacterium (assembly GCA_039698075.1). Taxonomy (GTDB): domain Bacteria; phylum Planctomycetota; class Planctomycetia; order Pirellulales; family Thermoguttaceae; genus JAJFVC01. The sequence goes on from JBDKTJ010000188.1 coordinate 15,816, forward strand.
GCCCCACTCGAAGGCAAGGTCGGCTTCCGCGTAGTTCGTAGTAGTACTTGCGCCATCATGAGTGTACGTGCCGTCCTTGCCATTCCAACTCGAACTGGTCCAATAGCCCGTGTAACGTTCATAGTTAACATCACCGGGTGTAGCTGTGATAACATTTGGATCTGTAGCGGATCCCGTGCACAATTGAACGCGCAAATACGGCTGAGTGGTGGTGGCGGTGGTTGGACTTCCCGGGGTTTCCGTCAACAACGATTCGCCAAGCAGCAACGTGGTGGACGCGCCGTCATGGTTCGTGAGGTAACCCATATTCACGGTGTTTTTTCTATTGGAGTACTGGTCGAGGCAGACACCGTAGGCCCGATTGTTTAAGCCATTGATACCGCGGTTGCAGACGTAGGACAACAAGGGAGTGCCGCTTTGAGTTGCACTAGCGGGGTCGCTGGGGCAGACCAGCAACTTCAGATACTTGTAAGCGCTTTCATACGGTTCGTTAGTGGTTGCGGTAGTGGACCCACCCGCTGGATAGACGCCGGAAACGCCGTTGGCCCAGACGTCGTAGAGATCGTTACGTTCGAGGTAAGGAAAGAGAGCGACGATCCAGCTCACAGGGTTGGTTTGGGTAGTGGCTCCAGTGGTCGTGCCGCTTCCGATCAGATTGATATAGCCCGGAAAATGGCCGGAGCGGCCTTCCAAACTGGCCATGGCCAGGGCGAGCTGCCGTTGGTTGTTCATGCAGGTTGCACGGCGTCCCGCTTCACGGGCGGATTGGACGGCCGGGAGCAACAGTCCGATCAACATGCTGATGATGGTGATGACCACCAACAGCTCGACCAACGTGAAGCCGAACGACGGACGGCGGCGGATGCCTCCGATGAATGAAGAACGTTTCATGACAAATCTTCCCTCGTGTATCTGTTCCGACCGACGAATCATGCCTTGCCCCTTTGATTATTGTCCCATAATCCGCCCAAGAAATCCAGAGTTTTCACCAAGAAATGGAAATCGGCGGAAGAGTCACGAGATCGGCCCCATGTCGCCCGATTTTTCTTGTTGAGGGATGCTGGTGGTGGCCAGTCTGCGGGGGGGGCTCACGCCAAGGCGCAAAGGGAGGCGGAACCAAAGGACTTTTATTTGCGACTTTGCGTGAGCTTTTTTTGAAGGGGTTGAGCCTTTCAAACGCTGGGGGGCGGCCGGCCAGGCCCTCACCCTAACCCTCTCCCAAAGGGCGAGGGGACAAAGTTTGCCCGCCCGCCTCTGCCGTAGGGCGATGGGATGTAGACCTGCTTTCGCGCTTTCCACTGGCATTTTCTTGCGGATTCTGGAACAATAGAACGTAGAGGGCGTCGGGCTTTCTTGGAACAAGAGCAGCCAGTGGGAGTTTTGGCGATGCGGCATTTTCTTTCGGATCGTTGGTCGTCGAGTTTGAGTCGTCCCCCCAAAAAGGCGGCTTCTGCGGGCTTCACGTTGGTCGAGATGTTGGCCGTGGTGGTCATCATCAGCATGTTGGCGGCGCTGATGCTTCCGGCCCTGGTCGGCGCGCGGGCCCGTGCGCGGATCGCCCAATGCTGCCACAACCAAAGCGAATTGGGCAAGGCGATTTTGCAGTACGAAGTCGCCAAGAACAAATTGCCCGGCTACGCGAATCATATTACGACGGGAACAAGTTCCACTAGTGCTGTTGGTTACACAGTCAGTTGGGTGCCGGTGTTGTTTCCTTATATGGGGCGGATGGATTTGTGGGAAGGCGACAGTGCAAGTGGAGTTGTTGGTTGGCGGCGAGTTGGGGTTGGTGTTAGCACAAGTAAGCCCATGGCGGTGGCGAAGATACCGTTGTTGGTCTGTCCAGACGATGAACAGGAAGCCGACTATCCGTTGTCTTACGTTGTTAGCGTTGGAACGGCTACGGATGATCCTACAAGCGGTTTAGAAACGCAAACCAATTTGTTTCGCAATTTGAGTCTGTTCTCTCAGAAGGCGATTACCTTATCCAGCGTGAAATCACCTTCGCGGAGACCGATGCTTTCGGAACGAGCATTTCCTTTGGGTGGCGTCAAAGCGAATCGTGATTGGACTTTCCGTGGAACTCAGAGTGAACCCATGGTTGCGAGTCTTGGTTTTCGTTGGCCAATGTTGGCGGCGACGGCTGGAACCACGTCGGTGAGTGGGCCGTTTATTGAAGCCGTGCCGAACAATCATCCGATCCATGCGGGGATCGTCAACATTACGTTTTGCGACGGGCATACCGAGTCGGTCTCGCTCGATACGATGTGCGACGCCTTCGATTATGCGCCGATTACGCAATAAGAAGGCTCACGCCAAGGCGCGAAGGCGCAAAGAGATGAAGGACGGGAAAGTTTTTCTTTGCGCCCTCGCGCCTTCGCGTGATCTTTGGAATGCGTCGAGCCATCAAAACGCTGTGGGGCGTCTGGCTATGCCCTCATCCTAACCCCAATACCGTTCAAATAGGCTTAAATCATTTGTCAGCAACGTGTTATTCCACGATGAAATTCGGAGGGGCGTTTACGCCCCTTTTCCGGCGAAGCCGGTATTCGGCCCGGCGTTTACGCCGGGTTCAATGCAACAATCGAATTGGTTATTTGCCCATAGATGTGTAGTGTCAGCCGCGTTTATGCGGCTCCTGCCTTGGCGGGAGCCTGGTGAACCGGGCTGACAAAACCAATAAATTGCCACTTGCTCACCCGGCGTAAACGCCGGGCCAAATACCGCCTACGGCGGAAAGCCCTATGAATCGGGCAGCGTTCAGCCACGCCATAACTCCATCGTAATTAAGTGCTCGTGACTAATTGAACGGTATTGAAGCCAGGGTGAGGGCCGTGGGGCGAGGAAGACTCGGCTATTCACGTTGTGACCTATGCCGCCCTCACCCCCGCCCCCTCTCCCAAAGGGCGAGGGGAGACATTTCAAAACACGTTCTGAGGGCGGTTGAGCAAGTTTTTTGTAGGGTGCGTTCAATCGTCCGCATTGCGTCCGTGCAGCCGGTCGATCCATTCTTGAAACAGCTCGCGAACGCATTTTCGGGCCCTTTCGTCCAAAATCTTGCGGCGTTCCGCACGCGGCAGGTGGGCCAACTCGCCCGCCTCGGTCACGATCGGCGTCAAACGCTTGGGCGGACCTTCGCACGCCGTATAAAACTCGCGCACGCGACGCCACACCGCCACGCCCAAATCGGTCACTTCAAACCGACGCGGCAACACCTCGCGGTAGCCGTTGGGCCCCGACTCGCTCTCGGCCTGCAGATAGCCGGCGTTTTCCATGCGGTGCATCAATCGGGTGAACGACGGCCGACTGATCGGCGCGCCGGCCGCACCCAAACGACGCCGCAACTGCCCACCGGTTTGACGGCCCGCGAACAGCAATTGCACCACCAGAAACTGAAGCCCCGACATCTCCGGCAACATGCCGCCAAGATAGCCGCGCCGACGGCGAAAGTCACGGCAGTTTTTTGACCACCCCGGGGCGTTACGCGCCGGTTGTCCTCGCGCACCCGGGGGCGCGCCACGACAATCGGACCGGTGCGCCGTGACAATTGCCCTCGTGACAATTCTACTTACGTCACAAATCTTGTTAACACAAAACAGCGTAACCCATTGCCAAGACAGACTTTATTGTTCAAACGTTACACTGAGAAATTCGTCGTAACTTAATTCCGCTGAATTTTGCCCCTTTGACCCTAATATTTTAACGACGCGAAGATGTACGTAACCTATTTCTTCACAATAGGTTGCATCCACGGAAACCGTCCCGATAGCCGATGTTTTCTGGAAAAACCCCTCGTCCAGGCGGTTCGTGTGCGTGCGTCATTCTATCGCGTCAAACCGCTTGTTTCTAGGCATTTTCTTGGCCGCGTCCGTTTTTTTGGACGAATTGCGTCGGGCCAAAGGCGGGGCAACAATTGGTTTCTGCGTCGAATCTTGGGCCCCCCCGTCCCGAATGCCCTCTTCCCGTCCAACAGAGATTGACGCATCAAGCCATAAACTCGACAATAATGATCGTGGCATTTTGTTGCCGTTTTTTTGGTTTTCCGTTATTTCCATTTCCCCACAGCAGTCGATCTTGTCCCCTCGCAAACCCACTTCGTCTCCTGCCCCTAAGAAATCCGATTCTCCGCCCACCTCCCAATCGCCGGCGCCCGCTGGGTTTTTGGCCATGGGACTCTCAAAAGTCATGCTCGCCTCGTTGAAAGAGGCTGAGTACCTGGAGCCGACGCCGATCCAGGCCGGCGTGATCCCCAAGGCGTTGCAAGGCATCGACCTGATGGGCCAAGCGCAGACCGGCACGGGCAAGACCGCCGCCTTCTGCATCCCGATCCTCGAACGTATTCAGTCGAAATCGCAGTCGTCGCAAATCCAGGCCATGATCCTCGTGCCCACGCGAGAGCTGGCGGTCCAGGTCCGCGACGAATGCAAAAAGCTGTCGGCCGGGCGCGACATCCGCGTCGTCGGCGTCTTCGGCGGCAAACCGATCCGCCGCCAGGTCGAACATCTGCGTCACGGCGCCGAGATCGTCGTCGGAACGCCGGGCCGGGTGTTGGACCTCCTCGGACGCGGTGCGTTGCTGTTGAGCGAGCTTCAGACCATCGTGCTCGACGAGGCCGATCGGATGCTCGACATCGGATTCCGGCCCGACATCGAAAAGATCTTGCGTCGCTGTCCGCAGTCGCGGCAGACGCTTCTGTTGAGCGCGACGATTCCGCCGACCGTCAAACGGCTGGCTGAGCGTTACATGCGCGAGCCCGAAATGGTCGACTTTTCGACCAAGGATCTGGCCGTCGAAACGATCGAACAGTTCTATTTCACGGTCGATCCGGAGCGGAAGTTCGAGTTGCTCGTAAAACTGTTGGAACGCGAGAATCCTCGCCAGGCGATCGTGTTTTGCCGCACCAAACGAGGAACCGACAAGGTGGGCCGCCGTCTGACGGCAACCGTCAAGGGCGTCGACGCGATCCACGGCGATCTGTCCCAATCGATCCGCGACCGCGTGATGCAGCGTTTCCGCGACGGCAAGACGAAGGTGCTGGTGGCCACCGACGTCGTCGGCCGCGGCATCGATGTGAGCACCATCTCGCACATCGTCAACTATGACGTGCCGCAGTTCTGCGACGATTACGTGCATCGCGTCGGCCGCACCGGTCGGATGGGCCGCGAAGGCGTCGCCTTTACGTTCGTCTCGCCCGAGGAAGGCAACGAGCTGACCCGAATCGAAATGCGGATCAATCGCCTGCTGAAACGCGACGAACTCGCCGGATTCGTGGCTTTGGAAAAACCGCAAGCCACCGAAGACCTGGACGCCGAAACGGACGAGATGTCGGCCGAGCCGAGCGCGCCAAAACCCGTGTTCGGTCGGCGAACCCATCGCCTTCGCCGGGCGCTTTAGACGCCTCTTGCTTGAGCAGGGCGGGTCGCGATGGCGAGGCCATGCCGTCGTTCTTGCGTGAAAACAACGACCGCCGCCGGCTATTGCACCAGCCGCAGCTTCGGCCTGGTGATGATCGTTTCGAAGATCTTCTTCAACGTCGCTTCGTGCGAGGCGGGATCGGTGCTGCTGAAGCTATTGCCGTTCTTGTCGGCGGTCACCGACATCAGGGCCATCTTGTCCATGAAATCGGTGGCGACGTCCAAGCCGAGGCCGACCGGATAAAGATACCAGTTTTTGCCCTGCATGATCGACGCCTCCATGAGCGACGCCTGCTTGCAATAATCGGTCTCGGTGCTGCAATTCGCAATCCAGTAGTCGCTCGGATTGGCGCCCTTGTAGTTGTTGATGGTGGTTGAGGAACTCTGCCGAAGATTCGGCGCACCGTCGGTCAGCAGCACGACGATCTTGTTGACGTGCTCGCGTCCCTTTCCGCCTTGGCTCTGCGGCTTGATGTGGTTGTAGGCCGCGACCAAGCCGCCCTCGGTGCAGGTGCAAGCCGGCCCGCTGCCGCACGCCTGCATCGTAGTGGCGATCGCCATCGTGCCGCTGTAGTCGACCGTCAGCGGCTGAGTGACGAGGATGGTGCTCGTGCTGTTCTTGTCAAACGTGACAATCGAAACCCAGTCTTTCTGGTTCGGGTCGGAAATGTTCGAGTTGCGGTCCTTGACCACCTGAAGCGCGGCGATCATTGCGCGCCGCGCCGCGTGGGTCGGCTGTTCTTGCGGCGGGAAATTGAACGTGCCGCCGTCGGTCGGCTCCGAATGGTACGGGCAAAGCGCATTGTTGACCGACATCGGGGTTGTGTTCACATTGTCCGGCTCGCCGTCCCGCCCGTTATACATCATGAATTGCACATACGAGGCGTATCCCAGCCGCGTGTAAAAGTTCGTGCTGCCTTCCGAGGCGGAATCCGGGTCGTCGATGTAGCTTTTCCAGTAATTGTACGAGTTCGAGTTGGTGCTGTTGGGCTTCGGCGTCGCGGCCGGCATCAGTTGCTGCCCGATTTGAACGTCCATGACCCACGCATACGCCCGCCGCGTCCGCGTCGCATCGCTCAAAACCGTCCTGCCGTCCGAATCGTAATACCTGCTGTTTTTGTAGGTGCCGGTGAAGTAGATGGTGTTCTTGTAGGTCGTGCTCGTTAGCGCCGACTTCAGCGGTGTGAGCCAGTTGCTGCCCGAGGTTTGTTTGGTCAGCGGATATCCGGCATACTGCGACGTGCCCGGATACGCGCCAAACCCAAAATCACTGTAGACCTTCTGAATCAAGGCCTGGGCGGCCGAGCTGTCGGCCCGATCGGGACGCGTATCGTAATTCATTGACGCCGACAGATCCACCACGAAGCAAATGTCGCGCGGATTGACCGTCGCAATCGCCGTGGCGCTCTGATCCACCGACGTGAGTCCAAAGATTCGCGCAAAGAACAGCGGCGTGGCTCCGCCGTTGTTCGCATTAGTCCGCACCGTCACCCGCACGGCGTTGGCCGCCGAATTGGACGCTGCAAACGTATACGTGCCGGCGTCCCACACGCCGTATTCGATGTCGGAGGAGCTCAGCACAGGCTGGCCCGACATATTCGCCGAAGCCATCGCCTTCGCCTCCGCTTCCATCTCCGCACGAGGCAGGTTAATCGTCGCCGCGCCGGCCAATGCCGCAGAGTCGGCTGCGGCCTGAAGCCGCGTACGCGTCAACGCCAAATAGCCGACATCGACGACAAACGCCACCATGCCCAACGCGACGACCAGAAACACCATGGCCAGCACCGCAATCGCACCGCGGCGTGTTGATTCTTTTGTTTTTCGGTTCCCTGCCATGACACACCCGCCTTGCTTGCCCGTCGAGAAGCAAAGAAAAACCCACAACCGCGCGAGGGAGGCTGTCACAACGTTGAGACAGCCAACAGTCTCCCAATTTCCCCTATATTATTCCTAGGTCGCAAAATCGCCCCGGTCAATCAAAACAGCCGGTTTTTCCGTCTCGCCGACGCCGCCGAAAACCAAAAGCGACAAAATCCAGGAACCCAAGCGTTTTTCCGTTTCTCCCTCTGGTTTTCAAACACATCGCCATGGAATAGGGAGGTTGAAATTGACGAATACGACGATCCCCCCGTCTAATTGCGGTACTTTTAAACTGGGGGGATGAATTGCGACCTGCGTTAACCTTTGGTACAGTGAAGTTACGCACCCTGGGTGGGTATCATGGTTGAAACTCCCGACAATGCCGAAAGCAATTTCGACGTCACGACGTGCGTGCTGGCCGAAGCCGTCGCCGAGTTCGTCTGTTTGGCTTCGTCCCACGGCGAGCCGTTTTATGTCAACACGGCGGGCCGCCGGATGGTCGGGCTGGATCAGCAACAATCGACGTCGTCCGTCAACTTGCGAGATCTCTATGACGAACCGTCGTGGAGCGAAATGCGCAACGTGGCGGAGCCCGCCGTCAATCGGACGGGCCGTTGGAGCGGCCGAAGTCGCCTGCGCCACCTGCAAACCGGCGACTGGATCGACGTCGAAACGCAGATGTTTCGCGTCCGACCGGTCGACGCCGGCCGACCTACCTTGCTGGTGATCGTGCATCGTCGGGTTGATGATCTATCGCCCAACGTCTCGGCCGCATTGGCCGAGGCCCAGGCTCGCAAGCGATCCATCTTGGAGTCGTCGCTCGATCCGATCATTACGCTCAACCATCAAGGGGTCATCACCGAATTCAACAAAGCGGCGGAACTGACCTTTGGGCATCCGCGTGAAACGGTTTTGGGCACGCGGCCCTCCGACGTGTTGTTCCCGCCGGCCACCAGCGCCGACCAGCAAGACCGCATCGATCGTTACCTGAACTTGGGCGAAGGATCGCTCTTGGGCCAGCGCGTCGAGGTCACGGCGGTTCGGGCCAATGGCGAAACGTTCGACGCCGAGATGGCCATGACGATCAGCCGCGAAGAGGGCGAGCCCGTCATGACCTTTTTCGTGCGCGACATCAGCCGCCGCAAAAAGGCCGAACAAGAACAAGCCCGATATGCTATGGAATTGGAGCGTTCGAACCGTGAATTAGAGCAGTTTGCCTACGTAGCCTCGCACGATCTTCAAGAGCCGTTGCGAAAAATCCGGACCTTCGGCGACCGACTGCTGGGACTTTGCGCCGACAAGCTCGAAACGCCGGCCGCTGAGTGCGTCCAACGCATGCAATCCGCCGCCGAGCGGATGCAATCGCTGATCGACGGACTGCTGTCGCTTTCCCGCGTGACCACGCAGGGCCAGCAGTTTGAACCCGTCGATCTTGAAAAGGTCGTTAAGGAAGTGGTCTCAGATCTCGATGCGCAGATCGAACGACTTGGCGGACGGGTCGAAGTGGGGCGACTGCCGACGATCCAAGCCGATCCGCTGCAAATGCGGCAATTGCTCCAAAACCTGATCACCAACGGGCTGAAGTTTCACCGAGTCGAGGAGCCGCCGCTCGTGCGAGTCGAAGGTCGGCTGTTGCCCGAGCGTCGCCACCGCGGCGACGGCGATGCCGCTCGCGCCGAGCAATGCCGCATCGTCGTCGAGGACAACGGCATCGGCTTCGACGAAAAGTATCGAGACCGGATTTTCGGAGTCTTTCAGCGATTGCATCCGCGAGACGTGTTCGAAGGCACCGGCATCGGGCTGGCGCTGTGTCAGAAAATCGTGAACCGTCACGGCGGGCAGATCATCGCCCACAGCCAGCCCGGCCAAGGCAGTAAGTTTGAAGTGTTGTTGCCGATCAGCCATTCCAGACCGCAACGGTAGTTTCCAATGTCCACCATCGCCCAGTGCCGAACGATTCTGATGGCCGACGACGACGGCGAGGACTGCGCGTTGGTCCGCGACGCCTTGTGCGAAGGTGGCCGGTCGTGCGACGTTCGGTTCGTGCGCAACGGCGAGGAGTTGTTCGACTACCTGCTGCGTCGCGGAGAATATGAGGAGGAGCGAAGTTCGCCGCCGCCGGATCTGATTTTGCTGGACCTTAAAATGCCCTGCAAGGACGGCCGCGAGGTGCTTCGGGAAATCAAGTCGGACCCGCAGTTGCGGCGCATTCCCGTGGTCGTGCTGACCACTTCAACCGCGGAGGCCGACATCGTCGCTTGCTACGACCTTGGGGTCAACTCCTACCTGACCAAGCCGACAACGTTCCGGCGGCTGGTCGACCTGCTTCAAACGGTGACGCAATATTGGTTCGAAACGGCGGAGCTGCCGCCCAGATCGTGACATGATCGAAAAACGCCTAAAAATCCTTCTCGTCGAAGATGATCCGGAAGACGTCTGGATCATGCGCAGTCTGCTCGGCGATCGGTGGGACACGCCGTTCGACATGGCGCAGGTCGAATTGCTTTCGACCGCCATCGAACGTTGCAGCGAGGAGTCGTTTGACATTATTTTGCTCGACCTCAGCCTGCCCGATAGCCGAGGGTTGGAAACGTTTTTCGCCATGCACGCGCACGCAGGCGAGGTGCCGATCGTGGTGCTTTCCGGCCACAACGACGAGCGAAGCGCTGTGAAGGCCGTGCAGGCCGGCGCGCAAGACTATTTGGTCAAGGGCCAGGTCAATGACCATCTGTTGATTCGCTCGATTCGCTATGCCATTGAGCGCAGCCGTCGCCGGCACGCTGAAGAGGTGATGCGGGACACGTCCGAGGAGTTTCGCGCCGCCCAGGAGATCCAGCAGCGGCTGTATCCCGCCGAACCTCCGTCGCTTCGCGGGTTCGACATCGCCGGAGCCCTGTATCCGACCAAGGCGACGGCCGGAGACTATTTTGATTTCATTCCGATGCTCAACGACTGCCTGGGCGTTGTGGTGGGCGACGTCAGCAGTCACGGCATGGGACCGGCGCTGTTGATGTCCGAGACCCGGGCTTGCCTACGTACGTTGGTGCAAATCCACACGGATGTCGGCGAGATACTGACCCGCGCCAATCGCGTATTGGCCGGCGATACCAGCGATCTTCACTTCGTCACGTTGGCCATGGCCCGACTCGACCCGAGCGACCGCTCCATGGTCTACGCCAGCGCCGGACAGCGAGGATATTTGCTTCGCTCCGGCTTGGAGACGACCATCCTGGACAGCACAAGCATGCCGCTCGGCGTGCGGTCCGACACCGTGGTGCCGACGGCGCCGCCCGTTGCGCTTCAGTCGGGCGATCTCTTCACGTTCTTCACCGACGGTGTCCCGGAAGCCGAGTCGCCGGGGCGAGTCCGTTTTGGCGTCGCCCGAGCGCTGGAGACGATTCGATCGGAGCGAGAACGGCCGGCCAAGCAGATTGTTGAAACCATTCATCAGGAGTTGCTCGGCTTTTGTCGCACTCAGCCCCCGGGCGACGATGTGACCATTGTTGTGGTCAAAGTGTTGTAGAAGAAACCGTTCACGGAAAAGGAATGCCAATCGTGCAAACATCTTATGGGTCGCGTTGGATCGCGACTTGGACGTTCAGCGTGGTTTCGTTGGTTGTCTGCGCCGGCCAATCATCGGCCCAGGCCCCAAAGACTCGACTTGGCGTCGGCTTGCGAGCGTCGGACCGCGATTCGGAAAAGCCATGGATCAAGGGCCGGGAGTCCAAAGAAAAACAGGACGACGCCTCCGATGACAGCCCGGCGGCCGAGACGTATCGCCAAGGCGTCGACGCGCTGGATAAGGACGAAACCGATGCAGCCGTGGCGCTGTTGAGCCGCGCGATTCAGCTTGACCCGAAATACGCTCCCGCCTACTGCGATCGCGGCCTGGCGCTGACCATGCTGGGCGAATTAGACAAAGCCGTGGCCGACCTGAGCATGGCGATTCGACTGGCGCCCGGCGGCGCGCGATCGTATTTCAATCGTGGATTCGCCCGATTTCAACAAGGCGAACTGGAAAAGGCCGTGGCCGACTACACCGAAGCCATCCGGCTGCATTCCGGCTACGCCGAAGCCTACCGCGACCGAGGGTACGTGCGAATGCTTCAAAGCGACGTGGCCGGCGCCTTGGCCGATTTGAACTTTGCCGTTCGGCTCTCGCCCAAGGATCCCGCCGCGTACACGAGCCGCGGCAAGGCGTGGTCCGAAATCGGCGAGTGGGAAGCCGCCATCGCCGATTATGGCCGAGCCATTCAACTTGACCCGAAGCACGCCGAAACATGGTGCGATCGCGCCGAGGCCAAAACCTTGCAGGGCGATTACCTCGACGCGATGGCCGATGCGGAACAGGCCTTGAAACTTGCGCCCGACGATCCTGCAAACCATTTTACCCGCGGATTCGCTTATCTAAAAAGCGGCGAGCCGGGCAAGTCCGTCGCCGACTTTGACGAAGCGATTCGCCTCGATCCGCAGTTTGGCGAAGCCTATCGCGAACGCGGTCGTTGCCGGATGATTCAAAAGAACCTGGACTCGGCCCTGACGGATCTGAACAAGGCGATCGAGTTGGTGCCGAACGATTACGAGGCGTTTTGCTGCCGCGGCCGCGTCTATCGACGAATCGGCGATCAGGACAAGGCCATGGCGGACTTCAATCAGGCGATCAAGCTCAACGGGGCGTTCGCCGAAGCGCATTTTCAACGTGCCGCGATGTTCGCCGCCAAAAAGGATTTCGAGCAGGCGCTGGCCGACTACAAACAGGTGATCCGAATCGACCCGACGGTGGTCGGCATCGGCAAAGATCGAGCACGGTCGGACGATGAAAAAACCGAGCGAGCCGCCGTGGCGGAACAATTGGAGTCGCTCCTGTCGAAGGCCAAATCCGAGGCACAGATCCATTCCCACCAAGGCGCGACGCTGCACAAAAATGGAGACCTAGATCGCGCAATCGCCGAATACGACAAGGCGTTGGATCTCTATCCGCGGCTGGCCGAGGTCTATTACAATCGCGGCTTGGCCTATCGCAAGAAAGGCCAGTTGCCACAGGCCGTGGCCGATTACACGCAAGCGATTCGCTTGGACCCCAAATATGTGGCCGCGTACGCCAATCGTGGATTCGCCTACTATAAGCAAGGCGCACTCGATCGGGCAATGGTCGACTTCGACAAGATTCTTCAACTCGATCCGACCAACGCCGACGCAAAAAAGAGTCGGGAAACGATTCTCAAATTGCAGGCTGGCGGCGATTGAGATTTCGTTCTCCGGGAACGGTCGCCAACTCCATCACGATCGACCACGACATCGATACAGGTCAAAACGCAAATCAGGTGGAGCCGACCGTCGTGGAGTTGACCAGCGACCCAAACGCCTCGGCTGACGGAACGAACGCCGCCGACGGAAACTCGTCGGCCAAGACCATCGGTTCGTCGGGATTCTGCTGGAGGATTTGTCGAGCCGCTTCGTGGTGGACTAGGAAAATGGCCAACAGCGTCGGGTCGAACTGAGTGCCGGATCCCTGCGCCAAATACTCCAAAACTTCGTCCTCGGGCAGCGCCGAACGGTACACCCGATCGTGACTCAACGCGTCGTAAACATCCACGATGCTGACAATGCGGGCGGCCTCGGGGATGTCCGTGCCGGCCAGACCCTTCGGGTAGCCAGAACCGTCCCAGCGTTCATGATGGGCCAGCGCGATGTTGTGGGCCATCTGCAAAATCGGCGAAATCGAACCATCCAGCATCCTTGCACCAATCAGCGTGTGGGTCTTCATGATCTCGAACTCGGCCGGCGTCAATTTGTCCGGTTTCCGCAAGATTGCGTCCGGAATGCCGATCTTTCCGACGTCGTGCATTGGCGCCGCCAGCCGCAATACCTTGGCGGCCGTTTCCGACCAGCCGGCCTCCCGGGCGAGCATTTCGCTCAGCAAACCGGTGCGCTTGATGTGCGTGCCGGTCTCTTCATCGCGGCAAAGCGAAGCCGCCACGAGCCGCTCGATGGTTTCTTCATGGGCGGCCCTCAGCGCCCGTGTCTTCGCCTCTTGCGATTGTCGCAGTTGATCGTCCTTTTTTCGCAGTTCCAACGTCCGTTCGGTCGCCAGCCGCTCAATTTGCTCAGTCCGTGTCATCCACGCCCAGGCGCGCGTCGTGGCCAAATAGGTCATCACCAGTCCGATCGCCAAAACAATCCACGACCGCCAGCCGGCATCAGGAGCGAAGAATTGAGCTGCGGGCGTGCAGACCAATTGCCACGAACGATGACCGAATTTGAGCGACCCGACAAAATGCAGACCGGCGGGATGAAGCGACGGCTTCGCGGCAAAAGAACCGCTTTCCAAAGCATGGGACGCCTCCATGCTTTCCGACCGTTGCGAACCCGCCCAGTGATTCTGACGGCCCTTGGTCTCTCTCGGCTGTCTGAACATGCGCGAGCGATGATAGTAGAGCAACGTTGGATCCTCAGGCGACGTCGTGTCATACACGGCCACGTTAATGCCATGGGGACCGCTCGCGTAGCTCATCGCGTTGTCGACCAGATCGTCAAGCTGGCACAATCCCACCAACACCCCCCTCAAATTCTTCCGACGTTCGGCGACGGTATGCGTGTGCTCCGGATCATGATATACGGGCAAGAATGTCTGCACCATGCGGGAATCCAGTCCGATCCTGCTCAGGTCGATACATTGGCTGGCTACGAATCGGTCCGTGTCGCGACACTCCGCAATCGCGCTCCGCAAAACCGGGTCCGCCTCGAAATCCCAACCGAGCCTCGCCTGAAAACCGGACCTCGTGCCAGCGTAGAGAATTGGAAAATACACGTCGCGACGTTTCGCCGCAATCAACCGTCCTTGAGAGTCGGGCTCAACGATTCGATAGTCGGGCAGTCCCTCGCGTCGAACAGATTCCACGAAACTTGCACGCTGATCGCCGCCCACGCGAGGCGCCCATTGCAGCACTTTCAACGAGGGCACATAAGTCAGAATCGACTCGACGCACAACGAAAACTCACGCTGCGATACCTGACGCGAACCGTAATAGTCTTGCCGAACAAAATCGTGCGCCATCTCGAATCGTTCGGTTGCGAGACGAATGGCTTCGATGAAATGCTGGGATGCAAAGTTTAGCTCTTCCTGCTGATCGCGGTTTTCCCAACGGCGAGTCACGACAAACAACCCCAGCGAAAGCCCCAAACCGATGCCCAGAATCAGCGAAATCGGCAGCCAACGATTCGACCATTGGCGATTCCATCGCGCGAAAAAATATCCTTGAAAAGGAATTGCCATGACTATGGACAACCTACGTGTTTACTGAGGCTCGCCATCGCGCAGACTCGGGGGAATCTACTCCTCAATGGTGGTTATACAACCATAGCACGCCTGGAGGCGACATGTGAAAGGTGACGAAGACCTCGCCGATACAGCAGGATATCGGATAACCACGTGTGGGGGGGTACGCAAAAAGAAATGCGTATTCCAAGGTCATTGGCCTCCCAGCCGCTCCGGGTTATGGCGATCCGTTCAGTCCGGAAAACATCGGTCGAACGTCAGCCGCCCGCCCTGCAAAGATACTGAATCATCGCGGCGTTCGAGTTCGTGATGCGTTGGATCTGAAACCCCGCGCGAGTCAAAAGTCCTTCCATGATCCAATCGAGCGTGCTGAACTCCTTGACGAGATGTCCGCAGGCGTTCTCTCGCATTGCTCGCGGCATCGCCTCGACGTAGGCGTCGAACTGCCAGCGAGGGTCGGGCTGCTTCGATGAGAAGACCACGTCGCCCAACAGAAAAAGTCCGCCGGGTTTTAACGCGCGTCGAATGTTGGCCAACGCCACGGCTTTCCACAGGTCGGGCAAATGGTGCAGCACGGCCATCGAAACGGCCGCGTCGAACGTGGCCGGCGCGGCGGCAAACGTCAGAAAGCCGGCGTGGCGAAACGTGATCGCGACCAGCTCTTTCGACTTTGCACGCTGCTGGGCATATTGCAGCATCGCCGGCGAAACGTCGACGGCAGTGACGCGAAGGCCCCGCTGCGCCGCCGCGATGGCAAAATGGCCCGTTCCGGTTCCCATCTCCAAAACGTGCGACCCGTTCGGCAGCGCGAGGCTGTCCAGAATTGTCGCGTCTTCGGCCGCCAGATCGCGAAACTCGCCGATTCGCGTCTCGTAGCGTTCGACCACGGTGGCGTCGGCGAAGTTGGTGTTGACCTGTTGGAACTCATTGCGTTGCCAAGCGGGCTGCTCAGGCATGGGAGAATCCTTCCACAAAACAAAAGGGCCCGACCTTCACAAAGAAAGGCCGGGCCTGGGGGGGGAACACGTATGCGTTTCTGGAACCGCGGCAAATCGGCTCATGCCGCGGTGAATCCTATGTACCGTCGCTGAGGATCGGCTTCCGTGCCCCCATTCAATCGACGATCAACTCGCTGAGGCTCAACTATCAGGTTGCGTTGTTTGAAACTCGCCATGAATAGTTATCGCCACGCTGCGAGAAAAATTACTAAAAATTTCAGTCGGCGGTCAGAAGCGTCAGATCGGGCACGCTCGGCACAATGCGTCGGCGGCGGAACAAACCGGAGAGCTTGCCTCAACGGCGGAAGCTCAACCCCGGATCGTTCGGGTTGTCGCCCGGCAGCTTGAAGTTAAACCCGCCGTCACTCAGCGACGTCACCTGCCCGACCATCACCGGCGAGTCGCCCTTCTTGAGGATCAACAGGCCGTCGGCCACGGTGTAGGCTCCGGCGAACTTTCGCGTCTTGCCCTGTTGGTCGAACTGCCAGACGTATTGGCCGTCCTTGCCAAGCTCGAGTGCGATGGTCGCGCCATCAGACCGCGTAGCCTTCCACGTTCCAAGCAGGCTTGCCGGATCGACCGGTTGTGCCGGTTTTGCAGGCTTTGCTGGAGCAGGCGATTCGGTTGCCGTCGGCGTCAACATCGCGGCCAACTGACTCGATAGCGTGTCCTTGGGGTTCAGCTTGGCCGCCGACTTGAATTGCCGCGCCGCAGCCTCATTGTGACCGCAAACCATGTACTGATAGCCCAGCAAGAATCGGGCCGCCGCTTGGTTCGGGTTGGCCGTTACATACTGCTCTAACGCCCGCAATTGGTCGGTGTAAACGCTCACGTCCGAATAGAGTCCGCTGAGCGTCGTCCAATCCCAGCCGGGCCCGGCCGACAACACGGCGTAAATCGCGCCGGCTGCTTCCGTGTAATGATGCAACGCAAACAGCGCCAGCCCGCGGAACTCGTGGGCGACGCGATTGTCCGGCTGCACGGCGATGGCGTTGTTGCATTGCCGCAGCGCGCCGGCGTAATCTTCTTGCTGGAAAGCGTCGCGAGCCCCGTCCAGCAGCGAGCTAACCTGGTCGTCGGTGCTCTGTGCGTCGGGCTGTTGCGATCCGGCGTCGTCTGTCGACGCCAGGACGAGTGGTTGTGAGTAGTCCATCGTGGTTCCTTCGACAACCACGGGCCCCGTGCAATACGGATTGACGTAGGGCCAGTAGCCCCAACCCCACGGCGCTGTGTCGAACAACGCGCCCGCCGCAAAACCCGCGCCCCACCAACCGGCCGGCCAGTAGTTCCACGGATGGTTCCAATGGTTGTTCCAAGGGCCGTGATACCAAGACGGATTCGGTCCCGGATGCGGACCTGGTCCCCACGGGTGCGGACCGGGTCCGGTGTGCGGCGTGAAGGCTGCGTGACCGCCGCCGTTCCAGTGGCTGTATTCCGGCTGGAAATGGCCTTCGTTGAATCGAGGTTCATTGAACGACGGCGAATGATACTCGCCGTGGTAGCCGCCAACCGAACCGCCATGGAACTCGCCGCCATGGTAGCCGCCGCCGCCAAAAGAGCCGCCACCGTGGAATCCGCCACTGCCATGAAACCCACCACCACCGCCGCGACCTTGCGACGTTTGAACGAATAGGAACGTCACCGCAATGGCCATCAGGAATGTCCAAAAAAACTTCATTTTGCACCTCCGGTCGAATCGCGGTTTTCAGTCGGCATAGATTGGGTGGGTTGCGGCGGCTTTCGCACGATGACGATTGGTTTGGCCTCCGGCGTCACCCGATCGCCGATCACGCGGTCGCGGCTCTGCCAGGTCATGCGGTCCTTGGCCACCTCCGTGAGAATGTTGGTCGCCGAGGCCGCCTCGCCATCGCGATTGACGCCGGTCATTTTGACGAGCCAACGGTTGCCGTCCCGGGTCCAGACGCCTTCGGCCGTTCCGCCGTCCGAATCAAACGTCCACGATCGAATTTTCTTGATGGACGGATCCCAGCCGATGCGGTGTGAGCCGCTCATGGCGGGCCGGCCGGCGATTTGGATCTGGAACTCGCCCAAAATCGCCCGGTGGTCGGACGCCCAACGATAGGACGTGAAAACCGCCGCCTGGGGACTTTCGTTGACCCACTGGCCGATCAGCCATTCCAACGATTTGAGCTCTTTCTCGGCCGATGTTTCTTCCTCGGGCAAGTCCCGGGCGCTGGCCATTCGCCAATGGCCTTCTTGTTCGATGTACACCACCGTGAAACGATTTCGTTCGCCGCGGTCGCCCGGACGCCGCACGATCGTCGACACGCCGTCCTCGATTGCCACCGACGGGGCGATCATGCGGAGCGACTGCGTCGTCACGTGGATTTGCAGTTTTGGATGGGCCGTGAAAATGGCCGAGAACGTTTGTTCGATGTTGTTTCGCCCCTGAATCACGCGGCCCTCGGCGTTGATCAGCTCGCCGTCGGCGGTGAACAACGCTGCGACAGATTTCGCATCGTGTAGATTCGAGGCCTTTTCAAAAGCCGTCGAAACCGTTCGAATCGCGTCCTGTTGCTCGGCAGCCGCTGACGCGCTGATCGCTGCCGACAGGATCGCCGTCCAGATGACAACATGCAGGGTCAAGACTCGCATGGAAGCCCCCGTGAACTGGCAAGGGAAGGAAACGGGAAAGTTCAACGTACAAGGAAGTGTACGATGCAAAACGATGCGGCGCGGCGGCGTTGCCGTCGGCAAACCTGGTATAATCGCGCCCGGCCGGTCGCATGTTCGACAAGCTCAACCGCCGTTTCGGACGTTCAACTGCTGCTTGACCCGCACAAGCCACTCCGCCGATGGCAATCCGTAGGGGCGGAATTTTTCGGTGTTGCCTTGGGCTTCGTCGTAGAGCAACGCCCGGTGCACGCCCAATCGGCTCGCCTCGGGCGTGTCCATCAAACTGCTTGAATCGTTCGCATTCATCTGGAACAGCACGCGCATCTCGAAATCGCGCATGTTCTGACGGTCCAACATGCGGCTTGCGTTGCTGAACGTATCGCACCAGGCGAGCGTGTGGATGCCGACTGCGGGGCCCTCGCGCAGAATCGCCGAGAACTGTTTGGCCGGCGTCGGCTGATCGCCCGAGGAAAACCCGAAATCGTCTTCCTTCTTCAGATCGCGGAACCGGCCTAAATTGTATAGAAACAGATAGATCGGCGGGGCGTTTTCGCGGCCTTCGTCGCGACGCGCCGTCATCTCGGCGGCGATGGTCGCGATGGCCTCGGACGATTCCCGCACTCCGCAAATCGTCGTCGACTGTGGAATCGCGTCGGCAAGCCGTTTCCAAAAACCGACCTCTGGCGCATCCGCCCTCATGCCGTCGAAAACAAAGAACCGCGGCCCGGCAGCCTCGGATTCCTTTTCCTTGGGGAGAAGGCCAGGGTGTGGATTGAGCTGCACGGCCAAACTCATCAGGCAAGATGCCAACACGCCCAGCGCCGCCTCCTCACGATGGCCAACCATCAACAGATTGCTTCCGTCCTGACGCACGAACGCCGCGGAGGTCGGCTCTTTGATTGCCACCGCCGACCCGAGCCACGCCAGCGTTGTCGGCAACGGTTCGGGCCACGTTGGCGCATCGAGCAACTCCTTCAACTGCGGATTGTCGCTTGGATCGGCCAACACGTTGCCTTCAAACACGATGGGCGGCGGCGTCTTGCAGCCCTTTCGCACGGCAAGCTCGTGAATCTGACGCAGATAGTCGTCGCGGTCGCCGTCGGGCAACCAAACAACTTGGAACGGATGGTTGCCTTCGTACAGACCGTTGGCGTCGTTGTAAATCGCCTCGCCGGGACGACTCAGCAACCGCGCGGCTGTGTTGTCTTCGCTGAGGATCAGGTGGGCGTCGGCCTCGCTGCACTGCAACGCAATGCGGACCGCCATCTGGCCGATGGTGCTGCGGGCCAGCGTGTACGCTCCGCCAAGCGTCTGCGAGCCCAACAAAACGTGAATCCCGAACGCACGGCCCTGACGCACCAGTCGATCCAACAGCAACGCCGACTCCTGACCAATCCGGTCATCCTCAACGAATAACTCTTGAAATTCGTCGATAATCAGCAGGATACGAGGCATAACGGCGTCGGGCTGCGACGCGCGATATCCCTTAAGATCCTGCACGCCGAGCCGGCGGAACAGATCGCCGCGGGTGCGCAATTCCGCATCGAGCCGCTGAAGCACGCTCAGGCCGAACTCCCGCTCGCTCTCGATCGCCACCACCCGGGCGTGCGGCAACTCGCTTCGGGCGTAGGCCTTGAACTCGACGCCCTTTTTGAAGTCGACCAGATACAGTTGCACTTCGTCGGGGCTGTAACGCAACGCCAAATTCGTAATCAATACGTGCAACAACGTCGACTTGCCGGAACCGGTCTTTCCAGAGATCAACACGTGTTGCGACGTGCCGGCGCCCAGATCGAGGCTCTGCAATTTCATCGCGCCCGCCCGGCCCAACGGAACATCGATGCCCGCCCGACTGTCCGAGGTCCACCAATCGGCCGGCTCGGGAATGATGCACGAGAACGGCACCTCGACCCGCCCGCTGTCTTTGGCGGCGGTGCCCACCGTGCGCAGGATTTCCTTGAATCGCTCGGGCTGAGGCGGCGAATCCACTTGGATCGTCAATGGTCCGAACTCGGGATGCACGGTTTCAAAACGCCCTTCCGTCCAATGCAACGTCATGGCGTCGGCTTCCAAATCCGACAGTTGAAACTTCCCGAGACCCGGCAGCTTCGTGTCGACGCTCATCAGCACGAACACGCCGCACCGAGCCCCGCTGGCCGCGATGCTCTTGATCCGATGCAGCGCCGCCTCGGAAAAATTGGTCGGAAAATTGGCGATCACCAACACGCGATACGGTTCGGCCATCTCGCCGGCAAAGGCGTTGTATTCTTCGATCGAATGAAATTCCTGCCGCAAATACACCTGGATGACGTTCTCCATGTGTTTGGTCAGGTCGGCCAACTGCTGTTCGATGTGGCCCTGATCGGTCCAGATGCGACTGGCGACCAGTTGCTCGTCGAAGTCGGCCAGATGCATGAACACCGAAAAATTGTCGCCCAGACCGACCGGGTCGAAGATCGTGAACCGCACCTTGCCCGGCGGCAGAGACGTCAACATCCGCAGCATCGCCGTCTGCATCACCTCGACGGCGCGCGCCCGGCCCGTCCCATCGGCCTTCAAAATCAACGACGACCGACGCGGATACGGCAACAACGCCGGCAGCGTAAAATCAACTTGCGAGGGCTGCAACCGCTCGTCGTCGGGCACGCCATGCGCCAAATCGGTCAACCGGACGCGGCTCGATCCGAATGGAATGATCGCCGGAATGACAGACGACAGAGTCCAACGATTCCAATCGTCGCTGTTCCAATCGGGAAAGGCTTCGCGGCAGGTTTCGTCAAGCTGGGCAACCGAGGCGTCGAACTTCGCCATGCCTGAGCGCCATCGCTCGGCCATCTCGTTCCACTCGCGTTCGAACCGTTGCCGGCTTTCTTCCAAAGTCTGATCGTGATGCGATTGGATCCGTTGCGACTGATCGCGATAATGCTCTTCGATCTGCTGTAATCGCGGCGGACAATGACGATCGATCTCCTGCACGATTCGATCGCGCCAGGCAACCAGTTCGGCCATCCGTTTTGGAAAGATCTCCTCGGCCCGCTGCAAGTCGGCCTGTTTACGGCGTTCGATCTTGGCCATCGCCGCCGCGTGGAGTTCGTCGGCCTTGACGGTCGCGGTTTTATGCCGGGCGATGATCGAGGCATCCAGCCGCTGACATTCCGACTTGGCCGCTTCGAGCACGCCGGGATGGGTCAGCCCAGCCTCTAACAACGTGCGTCGCAACGCCAGATAGCCCGCCACCGAGTTTCGCTTCGCGATGTGATAAATCCAAATGCCGGCCACCAGTCCGACCAACGCGGCGGCGCCGACGCTGACAGCCGCCCAGTGCCAGTTGTTCCAGCCCAACATCGCGATCGACGGACCAACCGCCACCAGCCACAACAACAGCAGGATGCCAAAAAAGTGCCAGCTTTGAAATAATTTTGGCAGGAACTGTTTTGACAGCGTGCGGAACTGCATCTGAGCCTGTTCCAACGCGTGGCAAAACCGCCGGCCGGGGTGCCGTTCCAAAATCACGCCGATCGGCTGCGCGTCGGGCGGAAACTCGTCCCAGTGGCCACGACGCTGCAACAGTTCAACGGCCTGCTTATGCAGATTCTCCAACTGTTGCCATCGGTCGTCCAGCGCGGCCAAGATGTCTTTCAGTGGCAAATTCAACCCGCCTCGCGCGGCGTCCGACGCCTCGATCGCCTCCCAATGGGCATCCTGCAACGCTTGATCCGAGGCTTGCTGATCCGCAGCGAATCGAGCCAACACGCCCTCGCGAATCTTCGTGTATTCTTTTTCCAACGCGCCGTGTTCCGACTCGAACCTGGCGATCGCGGCGGTCCGCTTTTCGTTGAACTCGGTCTCCGTGGCGGTTTTTTCGGTCCGATAGCGCTCGTCGAGCCGGCTTTGGCTTTCTTGAAACTCCCGTTCGACCGCCTCATTTCGAGCGACAAAGCCCCGTTGCAGTTCCGTTTCGACGCCAGCCCGATCGGCCACCAATCGGCACAGATCGGACAGCAATCGACGGGGCGTTTCTGTCGTGGGCGTTTCGCTCATGGAGTCCTCATTCGTTTCCGCATTGCCGCTCGGCGGCGGCCACGACGTCGGCTAATCGAATCACCGCTTCACGCATGTTTCGTACGTTCGGATCGACCGACGCCAGATGCGCGTCCTGAAAATCGCGTCGCGCGGCGTCGTTCCATTGCTGGTCGACCGAGGCGAGGGTCGTGCGCAACGTTTTCATCGCCAATTCGAGTTTCGCGGCGCCGCCGCCGATGTCCGCCTGTTTCATAACTGCCGTTTCTCCTCGGCGACCGATGCGTCGTTGGTTGCCTTCACATTTTGGGCCGTCTTGTCCAATTCGGCCTCGCTCGGCGTCGCCAGAGAAACATAGCTTTCCAACGACCGGCTCATGCGATCCAACGCCGCCAGCGCCGTCGTCAGATCCGTGTCGAGCCAATTGGCGAATCGAGTGCGGCTCTGTTGGAACTCGTCGGCCGCGTGGTCCAAAGCGTTGGCCCAGTGCTGAACCGCCTTGACTTTTTGCTCGGCGATCTCCAGACGACGTTTCGCGCGGTCCAATGCCCGCTGCTCATCGATGCAGCTCGGCTCGCGGCCGGCGATTTTTCGGGAAGTTCTCGCTTGCTGCAACTGGAGTTTCGCCTGCGACACGCCCTCCCAACTGCGGCGCAGCTCTTGGGTCCAATAGTCTTTTCGGTCATGGTGGATCCACTCCAAAACCCGCCGTAGCGCGACGTCGACGTCTTCCGTCGCCATGGCCGCGTCGTCACGAAAACGCTGCAACGCAACCGAAAGCGTGTCCAACGCGTCGATCGAAGTGACGCGAGCGGCTCGTCCCATGAGAGTTATCTCTGTTGCAAATACTCTTCGATAATCTCCGCCTTCCGAAGCAGATAGGGAATATGGCGGTCAATCGTCTCGATGAGCCGACCAAGCACCTGAATCTGCTGCTGAAATTCGTCGGCGAACTTCTTTTGCTCCTGATCACGCCAGCTCTGCTCGAGCGAGGCCAACTGCCCGCTTAGCGACGTGGTGCGTTCTTGCATGTCGGTGTTGAACTTCTTGAGGCTCTGCGCAAATCGCCTCAGTTCTTCCGGATCAACAATGGCTTGGGGCATGGCGGTAGCGGCCAAAAAGTCGCGGCTTGTGGTCTCCTCCGGCCACTGGCCACCGGCCACTGGCCACTCACATTCACGCTCTCGATAAATACGTTCCCGTCCGGCTGTCCACTTTGATGCGTTCGCCTTCGGCCAGGTACTCGGGTACCTGGACAATCAGGCCGGTTTCCAGCGTGGCGGGCTTGGTCCTCGCCGTGGCCGACGCGCCTTTGATGCCCGGATCGCATCGCGTGACGGTCAGTTCCACGGTCAGCGGCAATTGAACGCCCACGCATTGATCGTTGTAAATCAAGGCCAGTACGCCTTCGAGGCTCTCGGTCAAATAAGGCGTTTCTTCCGTCAGATCGGCACAGGGGAGCGAATACTGTTCGTAGTTGCCTTCGTCGAGGAAATGGACCTCACTGGGGTCCGAATACATGAACTTAATGGGCCGTTTCTGGAAATCGGCCTCGGCCAACGACTCGCCGCCGCGAAGCGTGATGTCGACTTTTTGCTTCGTGATGAGGTTCCTGGCTCGATACTTATAAAACGTCGCCGCGCCGCGAGCCGAGGGGCTTTGCACGTTGATCGACTCGATCACGCACGGCGAACCCTGATAGTTGAGAATGTGTCCTCGTTTGATGTCCTTTGCAAGCATCTCCAAAACCTTTCACAATTCACAAAAGTTAAAAAACCGCG
>JBDKTJ010000189.1:0-4809 GCA_039698075.1 Thermoguttaceae bacterium
CTGGACAAGCTGGTGGAGTAGGTCACGTCGCCGGCGGTGGTGTCGATGCCGAGATAGGAGCCCGCGTTGAACGTCACGGCGCTGGCTCGCAAGGTATCGAAGTCGCTGGCGTTGGTGGCGGCCAGCACGGCGCCATCGGCGACCACCACTTTGCCGGCGGTGCCATAGTCGGGCAAGGCGCCCAGCGTGGTGACCGTCAAGCAACCGGCGTTGATGTTGGTGCCGCCGGTGTAGCTGTTCGTGCCGCTAAGGGTCATGGTCGCCGTGCCAATGGTTTTGGTCATCGCCACGTCGCCGGCCAAATTGACGCTAATGGAGCCGTTTCCGACATTAAAGCCCGACGTGCTCGTGAGCGTTCCCGTGCCGGTGATGCGTCCGTCGGTCACGGTAACCGCTCCGACGCTGTCGGTGTGGGCGCCCATGGCGAGTTCGGCGCCGTAGTTGATACTCACGCTGCCGGTGTTGATCGCGTTGTCCACGCCATAGGCCAACGTGCCGCCCCAAACCTTGGTTTGGTAGGTGTAGGTGTTGGCGGCGTTGAGGGTCAACGTGCCCGTGCCCACCTTCGCCAGTCCCACGCCAGAACTAGAAGAAATAATGGAGGTGATGGGATCGGACAGGGTGATATCGCCGCCGGTGGTGTCGAAGCCGAGGGCGGAGGATCGTTCAAAGGTCACGGCGCTGCTGGTGGTGCCATTCAACGTCTGGAAGTCGCTAAGGTTGGTGACCGCCAACACGGTGTTTGATCCTACGGTCACTTGGCCGGCAGTATCGTAGCCGGACAAGGCGCTCAGGCTGGTCACGGTCAAGATACCGCTTCGGACGAAAGTGCCGCCCGAGTAGGTGTTGGTGCCGCTCAAGGTCAGCGTACCCCTCCCCACCTTTGCAAGACCGGCGGGCAGACTGGACAGGTTGGAGGAATAGGTGACGTTGTCGCCTGCGGCGATGTCGATACCAATGTACGAGCCGGTGTTAAAGGTCACGGCGCTGGCGCGCAAGGTGTCGAAATCGCTGACGTTGGCAGCCGCCAGGACCGCACCGCTGTCGACAGTGACTTTTCCGGGCGTGTTGTACTCCGGCAGGGCACTGAGGCTGGTGACCGTCAAGGCGCCGACGGCAACGTGGGTGCCGCCGGTGTACGTGTTGACGCCGCTAAGAGTCGCGGCAGTCCTCAAAGTGGGGTCGATGCTGTCGCCGACTTGGGTCAGGCCCACGTTGCCCGCCAAATTGGCCGCAACGACGCCATTCTGGACCGAGAAACCCGACGTACTGGTCAGCGTTCCCGTGCCACTGATGGTTCCACTGGTCAGCGTGACCGAGCCCACGGTGCCGCTGAAAGAATTCAAGGCGAGTTCACCGCCGTTGACCGTCACGTCGCTGGCGGAAGAAACCGCATTGTTTGCACCGTAGGCCAATGTGCCGCTCAAAACCTGCGTCGCGTTGGTGTAGGTGTTGGTGCCAGCGAGGGTCAGTTTGCCAGCGCCGAGTTTTGTGAAGATCGCGTTGGTCGGCAGGCTGGTGATATTGGAGCAGATGACATGACCGGTGTCGGTCGTGTCGATGCCGAGGTACGAGCCGGCGCCGAACGTGGCGGCGCTCGACCGCAAGGCGTTGAAATCGCTGGCGTTGGTGACCGCCAGAGTCGCGCCGGTGTCAACCGAGACCTTGCCAGCCGTGTTGTAGTCCGGCAGGGCATTGAGGTTGGCGACCGTCAGATTGCCGGCGATCACTCGGGTGCCGCCGGTGTAGGTATTGACGCCGCTGAGAGTCAGCGTGCCGAGGCCCACTTTCGCCAATCCCGCGGGAAGGTTGGTCAGATTGGTGGAACAGACCGTGCTGCTGCCGGCCGAAACCCCGAAACCAATGTACGAACCGCTTTCAAACGTCACCGCGCTGGTTCGCAAGGTATCAAAATCGCTTTCGCCGGTCACCGCCAATGTGGCGCCGCTGCTGACGGTCACTTTGCCGGCGGTGTTATAATCCGGCAGAGCGCTGAAGCTGGCCACCGCCAGAGCGCCTGCCTGCACCTTGGTTCCGCCGACGTAGGTGTTCGTGCCGGAGAGGAAAAGCGTGCCTTGGCCCAACTTGGTCAGGCCGTTGGTGCCGGTGCCGCCGGTGCCGTCCTCAAGGTTTTGAGTGACGGTATAGTCGAACGAATTGGTGTCGATGATCGCCCCGCCCGCCTTGACGTACGCGTGATCGAGAGCACCGAGGCTTCCGCTTGCGCCGAAGGTTCCGCCCGCAATGCGAGCCTTGAGGGTGCCGCCGTTGAAGTTGAACGTCGAAGTCGTTGTTCCCCCCGCTGCCTTATAGACTGAGCCTGTCAAGAGAACGCCGCCGGTCAGATTGGCGGTTGCATTGGCCGTTGAGGTATTGGCACTGCTATTGAACATAATCGAGTCGGCTGCAAACGTGCCTCCTTGGATGTTCAGCGTCGAACTTCCTGCACCACGATAATGCACGGTGAAGCCGTTGTATGCATTCGTACGTGTAATGCGGTACTCGCCACCCGTAATGGTGAAGACCGTATTCTTGGAGCTGTCTCCCATGCCATCCAAGTTCGCCACGTTGCCGGACGTTTCGAGTGTGCCGCCGGTGATCTGCATCTCGCCCGCTGAAATATAAAGGGTCCGAGTCGTAGTGTTGGAATAATTCGTGTACCCTTGGGACGCGCTGTAAACCAACGCATGGCCGCCGGTGGAAACGCTGACATTGATGCGCGGGTCGGAGTAGGTACCGTCGGTCGAGGGCACGACGCCGCCCTTCCAATTAGCGGCCGTGCTCCAATCGCCGCTCGTGCCGCCTTGCCACGTGTATGCCGTGCTGGCGCCTTGCACGGTTCCGCCACAAAGTCCCGCCAGGACGAATGTTAGCGAAAACAGGGAGCCGATGGTTCTTCGAAACAATCTCATAGTGCACCCTCCGGAAGAAAAAAAGAAAAACAAAAAAGAGTCATTGGGTTTTGCAACGCCTTTCAGGAGTGAACCTCCTGTGTGGCGGACTTTGGACGGCGGGGATCGCATTGCACCCTCCGCCATTCATTCCGCCTTTTTTCAACTCCGCCGGCGAGCGTCTCGGAATGCGGTGTCCTATTCCGTTATCCGCCACGCACACGCCGGAAGCATAGGCAAGACTAGGGAGCCTTGCCGGTCAATTCAAAAACGAACGGTTCGTTCTTGTCCTTCACGGTTGCTTCTAGTCCGCTGGTTTTATATTCGCTGTATTTCGGCGGAATGAGCGATGGACCGGGACTCTCCTCAACCTCGCCGCTCTTAGACGACTTCTCGCAAGTGATCGCCACCCGATGGTGACCGATCACCGCTCCATCGTTCTTCTGGTAGGTGGTAAGCTGAAACGTGCCATCCGACTGAATCTCGCCCTCGGCGGGCCGCCCGTGGTCGGGAACAAACATCACCAACCCGAATTGCAGCGGCTTGCCGTTGAACAACACCTTGCCCGTCGCCGGCGCGATCGGCGAACGGTCGCTGCGGCGGCAACCGGTCGTCGCAGTGCAAAGCACCACGGCCAGCGCCACCGCAAGACCAAGAACGCCGCGAAGACTATTCAGGGATGGTTTCGGTTGCATAGTCTTCATTTTCAAATTTTCTAACCTTGCTCAGTTGTTTGTAAAGATCCAGCGTGATATTGTCAGCAATAAAGTGCACGGACCCATCCCCGACAAGAAAGTTCGCGCCGCCGGGATGGTAGCTGCCCATTGGACAGAAGTTGAACGACGGCGCGCTGGAAGCCCGCGAGTTCATCGGGTACACGATGACCTTGATGCTGTTCATGGCGGTTATGGTGCTGTCATAATATTCGCTCATGTACCATGGGCGGACCCTGCCACGGGTCGTGGTGTCCGAGGTCAATCGGTAGACGAACTCTCCCATGGCCAGCGTGTTGCTCAGTCCTGCGGCGACATCGGCGATGTTTCGAGGATAGCTCCACATAAACATGCCGTCTCGCGGGATGTTTCCTTGCGCGGCCACTGAGGGGTCAGGCCCCCACGTGTCCGTCATCGTGCTGGAGGTCTTCATCCCGGCCACCCCCACGTAGGTCGCCACCGCGCCATCGTAGGTCGCGTTTGGCGGATCCGACATAATGACCTGAAGGTCCAGGTAACTCGGGCAGATGTACGTCGATACGACCGTGTAACGCGGCTTGTCGCCGGCGGCCGAAACCGTCGACGCAGCATTGGTGTTCACCGTCTTGTCGATTTGGTCGTAAAGAGACTGCAATTCCAGGTAGGGCAACAGCGTGGTGAACAGGCCGGGCCTTTTGTGAGTCATGGAAGTGCCCGGCGGGAAGTACGTGCCTCCGTTGGCGGCCAAATAGCCGTGCAGGGCCAAGCCCAACTGCTTCATGTTGTTGGTGCATTGTATGCGTCGAGCGGCCTCGCGGGCCGCCTGCACCGCGGGCAGCAATAACGCGATTAAAATGCCGATGATCGTAATGACCACCAAAAGTTCCACCAGCGTGAAACCGCGGCCCGAGGATCGATGCAGGCAAGAGGCCAAACCAGATCGAACGAACATCCTGTTGCGATTCGGATGGATTTGAGACCGATAAAACATGATACGATTCTCCGGATGACTTAGCGGTAATTTAGGCCTCTCCACCTGGTATTACCTGTGCCGGCATTCCGTGCGGCGGATTTTGGATGGCGGAGAGCGCTCGGGGCACTCTCCGCCATCCGCCATCCATCCCGCGCTTTTTTACTTTCGCTTGCGCCAAGCGTAAGCGACCAGGCCGAGCAGACCGCCCAGCAACATCACGGCGGTGGCCGGTTCCGGAACCGCCGCAACGGTG